>SFER01000236.1 GCA_004557195.1 Bacteroidales bacterium
GAATCGCTTGTAATCCCGCCACCGACAAAGATAGTGTAGCATTTTCTATCAAATGTGAGGGAACGGAGATTGACATAGAATTGGAAGTCTCCCGATTGGCGTAGGAGTCCGAAGTATCCTCCATAATAGCGCCTTTTGTGCTTCTCTATTGAGGAAATGAGTCTTATGGCTCTCTCTTTGGGGAAGCCGCTAACTGCAGGTGTCGGGTAGATGCTATCCACCAAATTCTGCGCATCTCGGTGGTCGATTTTGCAAGAGATATCGGTGCAGAGATGCTCTACCGGTCCGGCGTTGCGAGTGTAGGTGGCGGATATCGCCGGCGTTGCACCGAACGATTTGATTTTGTCAACAATGAAATCGGCAACGATTTTTTGTTCATCATGCTCTTTTGTTGTCCATTCAATTCCGCATCCGCTCTTTTTGGTGCCTGCCAACGCCATAGTCGAGAATACCGTGCCATCGTATTTTCCGAGCAATTCGGGTGTTGCGCCAAGCCAAAAGCCTGTTTCTTGCGTATTGAAGATGAACACGGTGGCATTTGGGTATTTATTGGCGAGCGCACTCAAGATTTTGCACCAATGCTCTGCACTGATGTCGCTCGGAGTCGTGATAGGGTGGGAGAGTATAGCCTTTTTTAATAATCCGGCTTGTATTGCGCCGATTATGGCTTCCGCCTGCTCAAGATAATCTTTTTTCGAGATATATGGCTCGCTTGCATCGGCGATTGCCTCGTTATCGCTCATCGGGGTTGCAAGAAATGCCGTTGCCGACACCTGATTGACGATTTTCACAATCGGAAATTGTGAGCAGTCGAAAGGCGCGATGATAAATGTGTCGTTATCGGTTGCTTGTGTGTGTGTTTGCGCTCCGAAAGTGAAATCGACACTCCCCGGCTCCCTAATAGCAAAGAATCGGGCATTGGTTTTGATTGCTTTTACTATTGCACTCTCTGTAACAAGATTCATTATTCAACTATCTTGCCGATTAAATCGTAGGGCATCGCCTCGGTGATTTCAACTTTGTAAAATTCACCTATCTTCAATTCTCTTTCTTTAGAAATGAGCACTTCGGGATCGACTTCGGGGGAATCGAATTCTGTTCTTCCCACATAATATTCATCTTCTTCTCGGTCAATGACAGCAACCAGCGTTTTGCCCACTTTCGATTCATTGATTTCGGCGGATATTTCTTGTTGCAATGCCATAATCTCATCGAGGCGAGATTGTTTTATGTCGTCGGGAATAGTGTCTTCGTAGTGTTGGGCAGCAAATGTGCCATCCTCTTCACTATAGGCAAATGCGCCCATGCGCTCAAAACGTGCTTTTTTGACAAATTCCTTTAATTCCTCAAATTCAGCTTCACCCTCACCGGGAAATCCCACCATCAAGGTTGTGCGGATGTTGATGCCGGGCACTTCGCTTCTGATTTTTTGAAGCAGGGCGTAGGTCTCCTCTTTGTCGATATGGCGGCGCATATTTGAGAGAACCTTGGTGCTAATATGTTGCAGGGCAATATCGAGATATTTGCACACATTTTCGTGCTTGCGCATCACTTTGAGTATCTCATAGGGGAATTGGGCAGGGTAGGCATAATGCAGCCTAATCCATTTAACCCCCGGAATCTGCGCCATGCTGTCGATGAGTTCGGGCAATTTTAGTGTGCCATCGATATCGAGTCCGTAGGACGATAAATCTTGAGCAATCACATTAAATTCTTTAACTCCGCGTTGCACAAGCATCTTCACCTCGGCAATTATTTCATCAATCGGGCGAGATTTGTGGCGCCCGGTGATGAGAGGAATTGCACAAAAGGCGCAGAATCGGTTGCACCCTTCCGAAATCTTAATATATGCGTGATGACTTGGCGTGGTGATAACCCTGTCGTATATCGCGGTGGATGGCTTGGTGAGTTCTAAATCGGATATAAGATTTTCCCAATCAAACTTGCCATAGAATTTGTCCACCTCGGGTATTTCGGTATTTAGGTCGTCGAAATAACGTTGTGAAAGGCACCCCATTACATAGAGGCGCTTAATTTTCTTGTGTTTTTTAGCGTCGCAAAACTGAAGAATAGTGTTTATCGATTCTTCTTTGGCGTCTCCTATAAATCCGCATGTGTTTATTACTACAATTTCTCCTTCCACATTGTCGGAATCGTGAGCGACTTCATACCCTAAATCTTTGAATCGCTTGAGAAGTCGTTCGGAATCCACCAGATTCTTGGAACACCCAAGAGTAATGACATCGATTCTGTTTTTCTTCATTTTTAGCACTAATTATTTGGAACCAAACAAAGACTTGACAAATTCTCGTT
>SFER01000237.1 GCA_004557195.1 Bacteroidales bacterium
ATGGAATGCCGACACTAAGATTAAAGTTATTGTTGGTAGCCTCATTGATGGTGTTCCTGTAGGCGATGCAACAATGGGTAATGCAGACCAATGGTGGATCAACCTTGACGGAACAAAGGCTCAAATCTATCCTGCCGACTACGATGCTTACATTATGCCTATCGCACTCGAAGAGGGCAAAGACTACTTCTTCGTAGTAAGCCAAGGTGCATTCCGCAACGCAGACTACGTCTATAACAAGGATATCATTGTTCACTACTCGAAAAAGACTTCGGGCGTATCTGTTGTGGAAGAAGCAGAAGCCTATGTAGTGAAATCGGGCGATAGCCTTGATGTGCATGTATCGGGCAACTCGGATGTAACTGTTTACTCCGCTTCCGGTATGCTCATCGACTCTGCAACTTCCGTTCAAGATGTAGCATCGTTCAGTGGTCTTTCTCATGGCCTTTACATCATGAAGATTACCACCGGAAAGAATAGCAAAGTAATCAAAGTGATGATGTAATCCACTCATTCATAGACAAAGCAAAGAGGGAGCCTCAGGGGTTCCCTCTTTTCGTATCTAAAGTGTACTAAATTAGGTGAAATTGCAGAAATTTGCTCAAAATGCATGCACTGCTGTTGCTGATGCAATATATTTGCAAGTGATTGGATACCGGTCGCGCTTATTGCATTTTGTGGAACTTGAAAATGATGTCGAAGAAGATGTGGGTTACTTCTTGCATTGTCTTTATGCTACGGGCTTCGAGAAAGGCTTCGGCATTGTCGAATGTAACGTCGAAATTGAGCTGAAACAGCAATTTGCCATTGGTGAGGATGCGTCGTTCAGCCCACAGATTGTAGCAATCGTTTGATGCAATTGTCTTCTGAAACTTCAATAAATTGGCGAATAGCGAAAGGTCGATATCGGTGAGTGTGCTGATATCGTCTTGTTGATAGCCGTTCACCGGGGTAGGTGGCATAAACTCGGGATGCTTCTCTTGCAGTATCTGCTTGGTGGTTATCCTGAATTGGAAACGGATTTTGTGGTTTGAAGGCTGATTTTGCCAAATCTGCAAGTCGGGATAGTTGCCATCGGTGCGCACTCCTCCGTTGTATTTAACCTTAGGCACATAGAACCTCACATCTTTCCAGATATTGGAAACATATTGGCAAAGCCGCCACTGCACATCGCGCATCAGTTGCCCCGGGTTGTATGACAAGGGAGCGGTGTCGCCTGCCGAAAAACCGGTTATCGCCGCTTGGCTCATCTGGTACTGCATATATTCCTTTATTGCGTTGTCCTCGTAGTTGGCATCGTCGGCATTAGCATCATCGGATGTCAGAGCGATAGCATTGCGAATTTCGGATCGAAGCAGGTTGAACAGTTGCGAAATATTTATGGCATTGTTTTTTAAATAGCGGTCGGTGGAACAGAGGCGATAGAGCACTTGTTCCCAAATTTCGTCAAATTCGTCGAAGTCGGCAAGTCGGTCTTTTGTTTGCCCGTCTATTGCGGGGATGCCCATTTTGGCGGCGATTGTGTCGTTCCACATAGTGAATCCCGGCTCGATACACAGCAAGCTATACACTTTTGGGTAAGCCACTTGTATCCCCACGATTGCAAGATTGAGCACAATGTTGAGTTTCCTCACAGCGCCTTCTTCTTTTTCGGGAGCGTAGCCGACAGAGGCATCGAGTTGGTTTTTAGCATTGTTGATGCACTTAATCAGCGACAATGTGTTAAGAAATCGCTTAATAGAACGTGGATTTGGACCGACGGTGAGGGTTTCCACCTTGTTGAGTTTATTGATGAGACTGTTGTCGCTCAAATCAGAAGAATCGAGCACACCAATGCGTTTCAACTCCTCGATGAGGTATTCCTTGGTAGAATATTGGCTCACCGGCATGGAAAACGGTACTTGGATTATTTTGTCGAAGAAAGAACGAAATTCGCGTTCATTCTTCTCGTTTAATTCACCAAATTTCGGTTTTAACCCCTTTATCACCACATCGTAATCGATGGCAAGGACAAAAATACAATTTTCGAGGGTGAAAATGTTCTTGAGCAGTTCAAGGAGTTCGACAGCCATCGGCGGGTCGATGCGGTCGAGGTCGTCGATGAAGAAAATGATCCCTTTCTTCTCGGGATTCTTTTCCATGCACTTCTTGATTTGTGCTTGGAGTTTCTCGCGCAGGTCGGCGATGTTGTTCTCGGCTTCTTTGCTCTGTGCGTCAACAATGCCGTCTCCCAATCCGTCAATCGCTTTGTTTGCAATGTTGCGCAGTGCAATGCTCCCGAAACCCATGAGACTTTTCTTCACGTTTT
>SFER01000238.1 GCA_004557195.1 Bacteroidales bacterium
CCCGAAGGTTGGTCGAAGAAGCCGAAAAGCGTGGACATGATGTGAAAGTTATTAAATATAAGAACTGCTACATCTCGATTGCGCAACACGATAACCAAGTTTTCTATAAAGGAAAACCGCTCGGAAAGTTCGACGCAGTAATTCCACGCATTTCGTCTAGTATGACTCGCTACGGTACAGCAATTGTGCGTCAGCTGGAGATGCAAGGCGATTATGTCTTGTCGAAATCTCTGGCGATTGTGCGTGCGCGCGACAAGCTTCGCTCAATGCAGTTGCTTGCGAAAAATGGAATCGGCGTGCCAAAAACGGTCGTCTCGCGCAATACGACGGATATAGATGAATTACTTGAGCAGCTCGAACCACCAGTAATTATTAAGCTCGCTAGCGGTACGCACGGAAATGGCGTAGTCCTAGCTGAAACAAAAAAGGCTGCAAAATCCGTAATGCAGGCATTTTACCTTACCGACGATAGCGGCACTAATATCCTATTGCAAGAATTTATTAAGGAATCAGCCGGAACCGACATTCGCGCATTTGTAGTAGGAAGCAAGGTTGTCGCGAGCATGCAACGTAAGTCACTTGATGATGATTTTCGTTCTAATCTTCATAAGGGCGGGAGTGGCACAATTATTAAATTAACGGCAGAAGAAGAAAAAATTGCCGTTCGCGCCGCCAAGGTGATGGGGCTTACAATTGCGGGTGTAGATATTATGCGATCAAGCCGTGGACCGCTCGTACTAGAAGTAAACGCTTCGCCAGGATTTGGCATCGAACGCGTAACTGGTCGCAATGTGGCGGGCAAAATTATCGAATACGTTGAACACAACGCTAAGCGCACTCAGCGAAAAGATAAAGTTGGCGCCTAAGATTATAAAATCCCCCTTAGATCGGGGGATTTTTTATTCGCGCAAATGATTCCTATTATCGTTTAGATTGTTTTTACGGATCTCCCAGAGCGCGATACCAGTTGCAACGGAGACGTTGAAGGATTCTTTTTGACCACACATCGGAATTTCATAGAGTTCGTCGCATTTTGCAAGGATGTCAGCCGGAATGCCATGCACTTCTTCGCCAAGAATGAGGGCAAGCGCTGGATATTCGCGAGGCTCAGCCATATTTTTGGAATTTGCGCCCTGCTCTAATGCGACAACTCGCAATCCCTCTGCTTGACAATTTTCAATAATATTATATATGTCGTCGTTGCGAGACCATTTAACGGTGTTTTCGGCGCCGAGAGCGGTTTTGTGGATTTGTTTGCGCAACTTTGTCTGCTCATGCGGGAGTCCCTTATCGACAAAAGGCGTATAGCCAGTAAAAATTACTTCGTCGACACCGAGACAATCGCAGGTACGCAAAATAGCGCCTACATTGTAGGTCGAACGGATGTTATACAGAATAACGATAAGCTTTTTCATGCTACAATAAAATTATGAACGAAGAGGAAGTCCAGCGCAAGCGCAGGCAGAATGAAGAAGAGGCGACAGAGCGTCGTGCAAGAATCTTAGGTTTGCCATATGTTGATACACGTGAGTTCGAAAATGATGCGCCACTTGTGATGAATTTGCTCACCAAAGAGCAGATGCATGCAGATTTTATTATTCCACTTCAAAAAGGAGAAGGCGCAACACCATTTCAATATCTTGTCACTAGTCAGACGCCACGAAGCGTTATTGAAAAGATGACGAAAGAATGCGACGACGCTGGTCAACGCATTGAGTTTTACTTAATTTCAAAGTCGGCATATCAAGTCTTTATGTTGCGCTACGACCCGCCGCAACAGGTGCACTATGATGATATTAAAATTGCAGACGAGGGAGATTCTGCGACAATCCACGAGGTCTCGCGAACGCTCGAGAGTGTCGGTACAGATAAGGTCTTTGATTATTTGCTAGACCAAGCCGATAGACTTGGAGCGAGCGATATACATATCGAAAACTTACGCAGCGTAATTCGCATTCGCATGCGCGTGGATGGTATTTTGCACCCGGTGGCCGAAATTAGTCGCGACCGTTATCGTATCTTTATGGGCGAACTGAGTAGTCGTGCGAATATATCAATTGCAAGCATGCGCCCACAATCTGGACATATGCAAAAAGAGATTGTGCGTAACGGCGCTTCACACCTACTAAACATCCGTGTTGAGGCAGTACCAACAATGTATGGACTTGATGCGGTTTTGCGTCTATTCAACTTCGACGAGAGTCTTTTAAACCTTGACTTGCTCGGCATTACGCCAGAAGAACGCGACCGCATTAATGATATTATCTCGCATCCACGCGGATTAGTTCTGAT
>SFER01000040.1 GCA_004557195.1 Bacteroidales bacterium
TTTCCCTTCAGTCTCTTGACAATGGGCACAAATTGTAGTAAATTTGCAAAACAAACCTAAACCCAAACCGAAATGGAAGATTACGACATATTTATCAGTTATAGGCGTGTTGGTGGGGCGGACTTCGCCCGCCAAATGCAACTTGCACTTAAAAACAAGGGATACAGTGTGTTTCTCGATTTTGATGAGTTGAAAGATGGTGTTTTCGACCGTCGCATCGAGGCTGCTATCAAGTCGTCTAAGGTGTTCCTGTTCATACTTTCGACTCACGCTCTCGACCGTTGCAAAAACGAGGAGGATTGGGTGCGGAAAGAGATTGAGTGCGCCCTTGTGTCGCAATGCCATATAGTCCCGGTTAACCCCAATGCGATGTTTCAAGGGTTTGACGACATCGAAGGCTTGCCTTATGTGATTAAAAACGGACTTGGGCAGCATCAGATATCCACTGTTATGATGAACGACCTCTTTGAGTGCACTTTCAATGAGTTCGTGCAGCATCGCATTGCCCCCATTGTCGCGCCTACTAAGCCGACGCCTCCCATCGATATCGCAACAGGAAGCGAGGTGCATATCGAGACCGACATAGCCTGTCGCGTCATGCGCTTTAAAGAGGAGTTGATTACGGCAGTTCCCGATGATGACAATCTCATCCATCTCAAGAAAGGCTCTCACAAATTGACTTTTGTAAGCCTTGAAAACGAGCAAGACAATTATTCACAGGTTTTTACGGTAAAAGACGAGTGTGAAATCCTGCAAGTAAATCTCACCAAAATACGTGATGCCCGCCTCGCCAAGGAGGAAGCAGAGCGCCGTGCTAAGGAGGAAGCAGAGCGCCGTGCTAAGGAGGAGGCAGAGCGCCGTGCTGAGAAGGAAGCAGAGCGCCGTGCTAAGGAGGAGGCAGAGCGCCGTGCTAAGGAGGAGGCAGAACGCCGTGCCAGAGAAGAGGCGGAGCGCCGTGCTAAGGAGGAAGCGGAGCGCCGCGCCAAAGAAGAGGCGGAGCGCAAGCGCATCGCAGAAGATGATGCAAAATACTATACATTTAGTAAAATATTTGGCTTCAAAGAAGGCTTCAAAAAAGATGGCGTAGTTGTCATCCCGGCAAAGTACGATGATGCAAAGGATTTCAGCGAGGGCTTGGCACGGGTAAAACTGAATGGTAAATGGGGCTATATCGACAAAGCCGGCAACGAAGTCATCCCATTTCAGTACTTTTGTGCAAAGGATTTCAGCGAGGGCTTGGCAGCGGTAGAACCGAATTTTGTAATGAATTGGAAATGGGGCTATATCGACAAAACCGGTAAAACAGTCATCCCATTTAATTACGGTTGTGCATATGATTTTCGAAATGGCAAGGCACGGGTTTTACTCAATGGCAAGTGGGGCACTATCGACAAGCAAGGCAACTTCACCCCCGAAGAAGAATGGCCTCCCCACTAATTCCTCCCAAAATTGCGGGTTTATTGTTCTATAACTCCGTTTTTTGGATAAAATTTGCTAAATAGGCTCGGGGTGTCGGGAATTTACATTATCTTTACCTATTAATTATTAATCGATACATTATTTTATTATGAAACTATCTACAATTCGCATAGCCTGTGCATCGCTTGTGGCATTGATTGGAATCTCTATAGCCGCTGCGCAAGAATTTTTCGACACCTCTTATCCCGCCCGAGCCATTACATTCGGTGTGAGATTGGGCATCAATTCCTCCAATCCCACCAACAACTTTGGCAAGGTGTATCCCAATATGAACAAGTGCTTCACCGAGTGGGGCGCCGGCTTCAACACCGGCGTAGTTGTCAACCTCAACATCCGCAACTATCTCGCTATTCAGCCGGGGCTGCTGTTCCAAAATAAGAGCAGCGACTACACCCTCATTCGCGCCAACGCCTCGGAAGGCACTTTGAGCAACCTCTACACCCACTCCCGCTACTACTATTTCCAGATGCCGGTGTTGGCTTCGTTTCGATTTAATATCACCGACAAATCGAAACTCCTCGCCGAGGTGGGGCCCTATTTCTCCTTCGGACTTGGCGGCGACACCCGCTTCGAAAGCATCGAGACACTTGTGGGCGAAGGGGCGTCGCAACTCAAATATTTAAGATTCAAGGAAGATTACTTCATGGAATCGGGTAGGGTAGTGCGCCACAAATCGTTCGACTGGGGCTTCAAATTCGGGCTTGGAGTGCAGGCTTTCGAGCACTATTCTTTTGCAATCCACTACAACGCAGGCTGCCGCAATATCGCCAATCCACTGTCGGCGGGAGCCAAGCCGAGCGTGAAAAACCGCGAGTGGTCGTTCACCGTCGGCTACGACTTTTAGAAGCCGAGAAGCCTCGGGAAAGGCTTCCCGAAGGTGGTAAAAATGAGTTAAACGGCACATTATAGGGCAAAATATGGCATCATTGGTCTATATTGTCGTAAATTGTTTTGCAAATGCACTCATTTTTAGTAACTTTGTAGCCTGATTTTTCAACATTACATACAAAATGGCACAACAAGAAGATTTATTTAAGAAAATCGTTTCACACGCCAAGGAATACGGTTTTGTGTTTCAATCCAGTGAAATCTATGATGGTTTGGCAGCAGTTTACGACTATGGTCAACTCGGCGTCGAACTCAAAAACAATATCAAACGCTATTGGTGGGAAGCAATGACCCTTCTCCACGAGAACATCGTGGGCATCGACTCGGCTATCTTCATGCACCCCACAATCTGGAAGGCTTCGGGACACGTTGACGCGTTCAACGACCCGCTTATCGACAACCGCGACTCGAAGAAACGCTATCGCGCCGATGTGCTCATCGAGGACGAAATCGCCAAATTCGACGACAAAATCGATAAGGAAGTGGCTAAAGCCGCCAAGCGTTTCGGCGACAGCTTCGACGAGGCTCTTTTCCGCGAAACCAACCCCCGCGTGCTTGAGCACAAGAAAAAACGCGACGAACTTCACGAGCGTTTCGCCAAGGCTATGAACGACAACGACCTTGCCGAACTCCGTCAAATCATTCTTGACTATGAGATTGTGTGCCCCATCTCCGGCACTCGCAACTGGACCGACGTGCGCCAGTTCAACCTCATGTTCAAGACCGAAATGGGTAGCACCGCCGACGGCTCGATGACCATCTACTTGCGTCCCGAGACCGCTCAAGGTATTTTTGTCAACTTCCTCAATGTGCAGAAGACCGGCCGCATGAAAATACCGTTTGGTATCGCACAAATCGGCAAGGCGTTCCGCAACGAAATCGTTGCTCGCCAATTCATCTTCCGTATGCGCGAATTTGAGCAAATGGAGATGCAATTCTTCGTTCGTCCCGGCGAGGAACTCAAATGGTTCGAGCAATGGAAGGCTACCCGCATGAAGTGGCACAAGGCTCTCGGAATCGGCGACCACAAATACCGCTTCCACGACCACGACAAGCTCGCGCACTATGCCAACGCCGCCACCGACATCGAATTTGAAATGCCGTTTGGCTTCAAGGAAGTGGAGGGTATCCACTCTCGCACCAACTTCGACTTGAGCAACCACGAGAAATTCTCAGGCAAGAAGATACAATATTTCGACCCGGAACTCAACCAGTCCTACACCCCCTACGTTATCGAAACCTCGATTGGTGTTGACCGTATGTTCCTCTCGGTGTTTGCTTCGGCTTACGAAGAGCAGAAACTTGAAAACGGCGAAACCCGCGTCGTGCTCCACTTGCCCAAGCAACTCGCTCCGGTGAAAGCCGCCGTGCTCCCGCTTGTGCGCAAAGACGGTCTCCCCGAGAAGGCTCGCGAAATCATGAACCTCCTCAAGTTTGACTATGCTTGCCACTACGACGAGAAAGACAGCATCGGCAAGCGCTATCGTCGCCAGGATGCAATCGGCACCCCGTTCTGTATTACTGTCGATCATCAGACTCTCGAGGACAACACCGTTACTCTCCGTCACCGCGACTCTATGGAGCAGGAACGTGTCGCTATCGCCGACCTTGCCGGTCTCATCGACCAAGAGGTGAGCCTCAACCGACTTCTCAAAACATTAGTATAACATTTCATGGCAATGCGCAGATTTCCGATATTCATCGCAACACTCGTGGCTATGGCTCTCGCCATAGTCTCGTGTGGCGACGACGACAACACATGGGACGATTACGCCGAATACCGTCAAGCCAATATCGATTGGCTGCAGCAGCAGTATGAGAAGAAAGACGCATCCGGCAAGCCTGTATATACCATGCTTCGCCCCATCTGGGACCAAGGCTCCTATGTGCTCATTCGTTATTTCAACGATACAATGCTCACCAAGGACAATCCCAAGCCGTTCCTCACCTCGACA
Organism: Bacteroidales bacterium; assembly: GCA_004557195.1. GTDB lineage: Bacteria > Bacteroidota > Bacteroidia > Bacteroidales > Muribaculaceae > W0P31-042. The sequence continues at coordinate 4,323 of SFER01000040.1, forward strand.
GTGGATGTGAAATACCACGGCAGCCTCTACGATGGAACGCCTTTCGACTCCTCCTACCTGCGCACGGCTCCTGCCGATAGCATCTACCGCACAAAACTCACCGATGTCGTAGGCGGATGGGTAATTGCCCTCACAAATATGCACGAAGGCGATTCCTGCGAAGTGATTATCCCTTGCGAACAGGGCTACGGAAGCATTGAGCGCACCGGCATCCCGCCATATTCCGCCCTCGTCTTCGGCATAAAGCTCGTAGATATCTACAAGCAAGAAAAATAAACAATAGCAAAGAAATTGCCCCCGGCAATAGAATAAAACACATACACTGATAGTTACTTAATGAGAAAAAGTGTGCTCCCCCTCGGAACACACTTTTTCCTTCCTAATGCGGGAGCAACACAGCACCCGCCATGATACAGCGCTCGCCCCGCTGGCACTTCGCCGCCGTCAGTGCGCAGCCGCCCATTGGCCCCATTGGTCCTATTAGCCCCTAAGAAGTCACCAACATCCGGGCGCAGCGCCCGCCGACACCACAGAAGACAGAAATTACCGCAAAGCGGTTTTCTTGATCATAGCCCGGCACTTACGCAGTTGTGCCGGGTTTACAAGATAAATATAGAAAGCGTGCCAAAGGTACGCCCCTGTAGAATAGCAGCTTGTAGTAAGATTGGCGCAGCGCAGCGCCCGCCCTCTGCCACCGGCGGAAACGATGACCAAAGACGAGGTAATTCGCCACCCCGCGAGGGGTTGCCGCCGTGCGTAGCCCCGTATTTCGCCGACCTGGGGGCGGCGACATGCGGGGAGCGCCGTGTGCACCCAGAAATAAGCCACCCCGGAGGTGGTGGCAGGCTGTCCTCCACCATAATTTGCAACTCACAGCCCACACCTTTCTATATTAAATAATCTTAACCGAGAAAACTTTCAAGGTTTTGAAAGTTTTATTGTGTATCTTTGCATCCCAAATCATCATATATGGAATTAAACGACAGAATCAAGACCACAGCCTTTGGATTATTCTCGAAATATGGCATTTCATCGGTTACGATGGACATGATTGCCAAGGAGTGTGGAATCTCAAAAAGGACACTTTATGAACAATTCCCCGACAAGAAGTCGCTTGTGGGGGCAGCGTTGCTCTTCTCCAATGAAGCTATGGAACGGCTTGTCGATGAGCACATGTCGCATAGCGAGAATGTGATGGAATCGTTTATCTATGTCCACAGCATTGTGATGGAGCGCATCTCGAGGATTTCGGAAACCTTTTTCATCGACTTGCGCCGGCTATATCCCGGAATCTGCGACATTTTGAGCGAATTGAAGGAGCGTCAGCAACAGCGCATCTTCTCCCTCATCGAGCGTGGAAAGCGCGAGGGGATGATACGCCGGGATGTGAATGCCGAAATCATCTCCTCTGCTTCGGTGATGCAAGACTCGATGAAAGCCGATGGGAAATATTCCCGTGCCGAAGTGTATGGCACCCTATTCACAATTTTCCTGCGAGGCATTGCCACCGAAAAAGGGTTAAAAATCATTGAAAACAGCCCGATAATCAATAAGAAATAATATAAGTATGTTCAAGAAAATTAAATTGGTGATTGCTATGGCAATCATTGCGGGAGAGGCAATAGCCCAGCAACCGGCTATGCCCGCCGACTCCCTGCTCACCCTTTCGCTCGAGGAGTGCATCACCATCGCGCTCAACGAAAGCCCTACAATCAAGGTTGCCGACATGGAAATTACCCGTGTCGATTATTCAAAAAAAGAAGTCTTAGGACAGTTGTTCCCGAATATCGCATTTAACGGTACCTATCAGCGCACTCTCGCCAAGCAGGTTACCTATTTCGATATGGATATGAGTAAGTTTGGCGGTGGCGGCAGCACCGGCGAAGGCACCGATGAGCAGCCATCGGGTGGCGAAGAGCCCTCTACCGAGGAAACAACCAAGAGCAACGACGGCATGAAAATGGGTCGCGACAACCTCTACAACCTCGGCTTCTCGGCTTCGATGCCCCTCATCGCTCCGCAGTTGTGGAAAACCATCAAACTCAACGATGCCCAGATATTGCAGAATGTCGAAAAGGCTCGCGCTTCGCGCATCAACCTTGTAAACCAGGTCGAAAATGCCTATTACACCCTGCTGCTTGCCAAGGATTCACACCGCGTGATTCTCGAAAACTACGAGCGTGCCAAACTGAACCTCTCTATCTACGAGGGTCGCTTCAAGGTGGGTACGGCATCGGAATATGATGTGCTGCGTGCCAGCGTGCAGGTGAAAAATGTGGAGCCGGAATTGCTTACGGCTGAAATCTCAATCCGCCAGGCAAAATTGCAACTGCTTGTGCTCATGAATGTGGATGTGAGATGCAACATCGAGCCGACTTGCGCTCTCGCCGACTACGAGAAAACGATGTATGACCGCACTTTGAGCATCGACCGCAACATCGAAAACAACACCGATTTGCGCTCTCTCGACCTGCAGACCGAATATCTGCGCCGCGCACTCGAAGTGCAGCGCATGGCGTGGGTGCCTACACTCTCGCTGTCGGGCAGTTATGCGTGGATGTCGATGTCCAACGGCTCCCCTTTCAAGAATTTCCGCTGGAATCCCTCTTCTTCGATTGGACTGAGCCTCTCGGTGCCTTTGTTCCAGGGCGGACAGCGCTACAACAAGGTGCGCCAAGCCGAGGTGTCGGTGGCTGAGATGAACTGGCAGCGCGCCAATCTCGAGCAGTCGATAAGGATGCAAGTAGAAATCCAAATCGACAACATCCAGAAGAATGTTCGCCAGATTGCCTCGAGTGCCGAAGGTGTTACCGAGGCGCAGAAGGCGTATGACATCATGCACCGCAGTTTCGACATCGGTGCGGCTTCGTTTCTTGATGTTCGCGACTCGGAAGTTGCGCTTATGAGCTCAAAACTCACCTACTACCAGTCGATTTACAACTATCTCATCGCCGAATCCAACCTCAAGCTCCTCCTCGGCAACGAAGACTTGAGCAAATATCCCACAAACGATAACAAATAAACAAACAGATATATGAAAATTTTTAGAATGGCGGCTCCAATCGCCGCAATGCTGCTCGTGGCTTGCTCGGGTGGCGAAACAAAGCAACAAGAAACAGTTGAAGAGAAACCGCGCGTGAAAGTGATGCAGGTGTTCAAGGAAAATGTGCCCCAGATTGCGACCTACACAGCCACTATCGAGGCAAACAAGACCAACAACATCTCTTCTTCTACCGCCAACCGCATCAAGCAGATTCTCACAGATGTGGGGCGAACAGTGCGCGCCGGCGAGGTGGTCGTGATTCTCGACGATGTGAATATCGAGCAGCAGCGTCTCCGCCTCGAAAACCAGAAAACCGAACTCAATCGCGCCGAGGAGCTGTTGCGCATTGGTGGCGGAACACAACAGGCTGTTGACCAGCTCCGCACCGAATACAACGCCGCCCTCCGCGCCTATAACAACGCTCTCGAGAACACTCGCCTTGTGAGTCCCATCAATGGCGTGGTGTCGGCTCGCAACTACGATGCCGGCGACTACACCGGGCAGAACCCCATCCTCACTATCGAGCAAATCAACCCTGTGAAGGTGATTGTGAGTGTAGCCGAAAAGGAATTTGTGAATATCCACATGGGTATGGATGCCAAGGTTACTCTCGATGTGTATGGCGATGAGGTGTTTAACGGAAAGGTATCGCTTATCCATCCCACTATCGATTCTGCCACTCGCACATTCCAGGTGGAAATCAGCATTGCCAACGCCAACAGCCGCATTCGCCCCGGAATGTTTGCCCGTGTGGAGATGAACTATGGCTCAGCCAACCACGTCGTTGTCCCCGACCGCGCTATTGTGAAACAGACCGGCTCCGGCGACAAATATGTCTATCTCTATAAAGATGGTAAAGTGGAATTTGTGAAAGTGCAACTCGGTCAGCGTTTCGGCACTCGTTACGAACTCATTGATGGGCTCACCGACGATGCCACAGTGATAGTGAGCGGTCAGACTCGCCTCGCAAACGGTATTGAGGTGGATGTTATCGATGAAAATGCCGACGCTGCTCCTGCCGACACCACTGCCACAAAATAATTGCATTACTAACGCTATAACACAAAGAAACAAGATATGAGTCTTTATGCAAGTTCGGTGAAACGACCGGTTATGACCACCCTCTGTTTTGTGGCGGTTACTATCCTCGGCCTGTTTTCCCTGAAGAAACTCCCAATCGACCTCTATCCGGACATCGACACCAACACCATCATGGTGATGACCTCCTATGCCGGAGCGAGTGCCGCCGATATTGAGCAGAATGTAACCCGTCCTCTTGAGAATACCCTCAATGCGGTGAGCAACCTCAAGCACATCACCTCGAAATCGAAGGAAAATATCTCTATCATCACCCTCGAATTTGAATATGGCAACGATATCGACGTGCTCACCAACGATGTGCGCGACAAACTCGACATGGTGAGCAGCCGTCTCCCCGACGACTGCGAGACACCTATCATTTTCAAGTTCAGCAGCGACATGATTCCTATCGTGCTCCTTTCGGTGCAAGCCACCGAGAGTATGCCGGGTCTCTATAAGATTCTCGACGATGTGGTAGCCAACCCGTTGGCGCGTGTCGATGGCGTGGGTTCGGTGTCGATTTCGGGTGCCCCCGAACGCGAGGTGCACATATATGTTGACCCAATCCGTCTCGAAGCCTATAACCTCTCGGTTGAGACTATCTCCTCGATAATCGCGGCAGAAAACCGCAACATCCCGAGTGGCTCGTTCGACATAGGTAGCGAAACCTACTCGATGCGCGTGCAGGGCGAGTTTAGCGACTCTCGCCAGATGGAAAACATCGTTGTGGGCAGCTACAATGGCAAGAATGTGTATCTGCGCGATGTGGCTCGTGTCGATGATTCGCTCGAAGAACGCGCACAACAGGCGTATAACAATGGTAAAGCCGGTGCGATGGTTATCGTGCAGAAGCAGAATGGCGCCAATTCGGTGGAAATCTCCAACCAAATCGACAAGATTCTCCCTTCGTTGCAGAAAAACCTCCCCTCGGATGTTAAACTCGGCAAGATTGTGGATACCAGCGACAACATCCGCAACACTATCGACTCCCTCACCGAGACAGTGCTCTATGCGCTCCTTTTTGTGGTAATCGTGGTGTTTGCGTTCCTCGGACGCTGGCGCGCTACAATGATTATCGGAATCACAATCCCGATTTCGCTTATCGCTTCATTCATCTACCTGTTTGCCACAGGCAACTCGCTCAACATCGTGTCTCTCTCGGCGCTCTCCATCTCTATCGGTATGGTGGTTGACGATGCCATTGTGGTTCTCGAGAACGTAACCACTCACATCGAGCGCGGTAGCGACCCGAAGCAGGCTGCCGTCCACGGCACCAACGAGGTGGCAATCTCGGTTGTGGCATCTACGCTCACACTTTTGGCGGTGTTCTTCCCGCTCACTATGGTTCCCGGCATGATGGGTGTGCTCTTTAAGCAACTCGGTTGGATGGTTTGTATCATGATGATTATCTCCACCACTTGCGCCCTCTCGCTCACTCCGATGCTTTGCAGCCAGATGCTACGCCTCAACCCCAAGAAAGGAAAACTCTTCACCATATTCTTCACACCTATCGAGAAAGCGCTCGATGCTCTCGACAACGGCTATGCGCGCCTGCTCAACTTCGTTGTGAGCCACAAGCGCAGCACCATCGCCGCTTGTATTGCGCTCTTCATCGCTTCGCTCGGGCTCATGAAGTTTATCGGCTCCGAATTTATCCCCACAAGCGACAACTCGCGCCTCGGTGTGTCGCTCGAACTTCCTATCGGCACTCGAGTGGAGATTGCCGAGGAGGTTACTCACCGCCTCTACGAGGAATGGCACGCCAAATATCCCGAAATCCAGGTGCTCAACTACACCGTGGGACAAGCCAGCAGCGACAACACTTTTGCCTCGATGCAGAGCAACGGCACACATATCGTGTCGATGAATATTCGCCTTGTCGATCCCGCCAAGCGCGACCGTAGCCTTGTGGAAATTGCGGCTCTCATGCGCGAGGACCTCAAGAAATATCCCGAATTTGTCAAGTCGCAGGTGAATGTGGGCGGACAACGCGGCGGCAGCATGAGCGGTCAGAGCACAATCGACTATGAAATCTACGGCTACGACTTCACCGAGACCGACTCGGTGGCTCAGCGACTCAAGCGAGTGCTCGAAGGCATCAAGGGTACTGCCGACGTGAAAATCTCGCGTGACGAGTATCAACCCGAGTATCAGGTGGATTTCGACCGCGAGAAACTCGCAATCTATGGACTTAACCTTGCCACAGCCGCTACCTATCTGCGCAACCGCATCAACGGCTCCACCGCATCCAAGTTCCGCGAGGATGGTGAGGAATATGACATCAAGGTGATGTATGCTCCCGAGTACCGCACCTCTATCGCCGACATCGAGAATATTCTCATCTACAACTCTCGCGGCGAAGGTGTGCGCATCAAGGATGTGAGCACCGTTGTAGAGCGTTTCACTCCCCCTACAATCGAGCGTAAAGACCGCGAGCGCATCATCACCGTATCTACAGTTGTCGATGGCGTGCCGATGAGCGACGTTGTCGCAGCCTCGCAGGTCGAAATCGACAAGATGGACCTCCCGGTTGGCATCACAATCCAACTTGCCGGCTCATATGAAGACCAACAGGAGTCTTTCGGCGACCTCGGCATGCTCGCATTGCTCATCATCATCCTTGTGTATATAGTGATGGCGGCACAGTTTGAGAGTTACACCTATCCCGCCATCATCATGACATCGCTCCTTTTCGCCCTCACCGGTATTATCCTCATCTTGTGGATAACAGGCACTACCCTCAACGTAATGTCGATGATTGGAGCCATCATGCTCATCGGTATTGTGGTTAAAAACGGTATCGTGCTCATCGACTACATCACGCTCAACCGCGAGCGCGGCATGGGTATCCGCTCGGCGGTGGTGCTCGGTGGCAAGTCGCGTCTCCGTCCTATCGTTATGACCGCGCTCACCACAATCCTCGGTATGGTGCCGATGGCAGTGGGGCAAGGCGAGGGTGCCGAAATCTGGCGTCCTATGGGTATCGCAGTGATTGGTGGTCTCACATTCTCCACACTCCTCACTCTGCTCTTTGTCCCTGTGATGTATTGCATATTTGCATTCAACGGTGTGAAACGTCAGCGTCGCAAGATGCGCAAAAATTAATCAATTATCAATATCAAGACTATTATGAAAGCAGTATTTATAGCATTCGACCAGGCACACTATGAGAAAATCCTCGACATCCTCGAGAAAAGGAATTGCCGCGGATTTACATCCTGGGAAACAGTGCAAGGACGCGGAACATCCACCGGAGAGCCACACTTCGGCTCTCACGCATGGCCCTCGATGGCGTCTGCCATCATCACGATGGTGGAAGACGACCGCGTGGCGCCTCTCCTCGACTCGCTTCGCTCGCTCGATGAGGCAAAACCGATGCTCGGACTTCGAGCCTGGGTGCTCCCGGTGGAACAAAGCATATAACAAATCGCTCCGGCGACATAAATATCGAAAAAGGTTGCCCGACATCCCGTCGAGCAACCTTTTTTTAAGAATATTCAAAAAAGTTTAATTTTTACTCAAAAACTGACAATTATTTTTGTCAAAGATTTATAAAAGTGTAAATTTGTAGCCGTTTTTTGAAAATTAATTGTAATCTACAGTCCGGCAGGAGTATGGTCCGCCCTTGTTGAACCTCGATTTAAAGGACTATATAACCAAATTTAAAAATGAAAAAATTATTTACTATTTTTTCTGCATTGGCTTTGTTTGCAAGTGCCAATGCTGCCGTGGGCGACGAGTTTAAGATTGATGGTGTCACTTACTCGGTAACAAGCGACAATGAGGTGGAAATCAAGAAAGTGGATAGCAGCCTCACATCTGTTTCTCTTAGTAGTGTCGTTGAAAACGACGGCTCACAATTCAAAGTTGTAGGCGTTGGTGAAAGAGCGTTTTACTGGGGCAGTGTTACATCTGTTACCCTTCCTTCCACTGTGAAGTACATCGGTTACTATGCATTCGGCAGCAGTTCACTTACCGAAATTAACATGCCGGAAGGTCTCGATTCGATTGCCGACTATGCTTTCTATGGCTGCAAGAGTCTTGCAAAAGTTGTTCTTCCTGAGGGCCTTAAAGAGATGGGTCCGAAAAATGGTAGTGTATTCGGAACATGCTATAAACTCAGTGAAATCACCTTCCCGAGCACACTCAACTACATCTGTAAATCGGCATTCTACAACTGCAAGGCACTCAAGTCGGTAGTTATTCCCGAAGGTGTTAAGGAGATTCGCCGCGTGGCATTCAACACTTGTGGCGCGTTGGAGTCGGTAACTCTCCCCGAGAGCCTTGAAGAACTCGGCGATGGCGCTTTTGGCGATTGCAAGGTGCTTAAAGAAATCAATGGTAGTCTCAAAAATGTGAAGTCGATCGGTGAAGAGTGTTTCTTCAACTGCCCGATTACAACATTTGCTATTCCCGATGCGCTTGAAACCATTGGTGCTCGCGCTTTCTCGGGCAGCAGCATCGCCAACTTCACTATCGGTGCCAACCAAAACTTCACCATCGATAGCGATGCCCTTTACACTGCCGACAAGAGCCTCCTCGTTGCATTCCCTCCCAAGAGCGAGAGGACCGAAATCGTAGTAGCAGATGGTTGCAGGGGTATTAATGGTGGTGCATTCCAGCTCTCAGGCATTAAGAATGTTACTCTCCCGGCTTCTGTAATTGCTCTCGATGATTTCGCATTCTGCCAGTCGGCTTTGGAATCAATAAGTTTCACCGACAACTTGGTTTATATCGGTCAACAAGCATTTGCTGCCACCAACATCACATCGATGGAATTGCCTCAAGGTTTGCGCATCCTTCAAGATGCAGTGTTTGCCGGCTGTGGCAAATTGACAAGCGTAACCGTTAAGTCTAATGTTACCGACTTCGGTATCCGTCAGTTCTATAAGTGTACAGCACTCAAAGAAGTGCATTTCAAGGGCGCAAACGTGCCGGTTGTGGGCTATTGGGAATACTCTTCCGAATCGCCATTCTACGGCATTGCAAACAAGCAGGTTACACTCTATTGTCCTAAAGGCCTCGCCGACGCCTACAAGAGCGAATATTCATTCGACGCTATCGGCGCATACGTAGATTCAGAACCTGCAATATTTGTCCCCACAAGCATCACTCCTGCAAATAATAGTGAAGTTCAAACCTTGGATAGACTCACATTCAACTTTGCAACCGATGCCACAGTCGTGGTTAGCAATCCTGCCATCAAAGTTATCTGCGGTAAAACGGTAGCCGGTGTTCCTATGGGCGATGAAATCTCTGTGGGAATGTGGAGCGTACTCACAAGTAGCGATAAGAAGGCTCCTTATATCGTGCCTCTCGACGAATATGGCGAAGGTGGCGAGCCTATCAATATGGAAGTGGGCAAAGAATACTATGTTACAATCCCTGCGGGTGTTTTCAAAGACGCCGAAGGTGCACTCAATGAGGAGATTACTCTTCACTACATCGGCACATGGGTAGAACCTGTGTTTATGCCTGTATCTATCACTCCTGCCGACGGTTCTGAAATCGACGAAATCGGCAAC
>SFER01000041.1 GCA_004557195.1 Bacteroidales bacterium
TTGCCTCATCATTGCTGTGTATAACTACATCGGTCGCCTCATCAAGAGCGTGGCAGTAGAAGCTGATAAATATAATACAATGCCCTTATTGTTAGACTGTTATATAATAAAAAACCGGTACCAAATCTCAATCAGTGGTAGTGAAGTAACCGCTTCACAGAGGATGTATCTCGGTGCCCTGTGCCTCGCGGTGCAGGGCACAATTTTTGCAGTAAAGTCATGTGGGAACACCCAAACTCTGTAGAAACGGAGTGGAGGATGCTACGTTGCCGTTTTGGGGCGCACCCCGAAGTGGTTTTGAACAGAAGTGAACGATGCACAATGTTGTAGTTACTGATTTTTTCTTGGAATTGCTTGAAATGTCCGAAAAACTTTAAGAATTTCGGACAAAATAGCGGATTTGGCGGGTGAAATGGTGCTCAAAATAGCTAATATCAACAACGTCTTTTTGTTGTGGTGGGGGATTGTTTTGAGGGGAAGTGTGCGAGTTTTGGAGAATTATCGCTATCTTTGCAATCTGTTTAATAAATAAGGAAATATGGATAAAAGAAATCAAATACTTGGCATATTGCTTTCGGTGTCGTTGCTTCTGATTCTCGTGGCGGCGGTGTTTCCGATAATGCAGGTGAGATGGGTGGGCAGCAGGTATCTGTTTGCAGTGGGCGCTGCGGGCGCGCTTGTGTGCCGCATCCTCGAGAAGCATCCCAAGTCGGGGCTGCGCGTACGCCGCTTGCATCGCATGGAGGTGGTGTCGGCGCTCTGCTATTGCCTCTCGGCATTTTTCATGTTCTATGCCGACACGGTGAGCGACTGGCTTGCGTTCCTCACCGCCGGGGCAGTGCTTCAACTCTATACCTCGTTTATGCTTCCGCGTGCCGAACGCCAGGAACGTGAAGCTAACAAAAAATAGGCAAAACGCATTGGCAAATGCGCCCGATTGTCGTTAAAAAAGTATATTTGTAGAGATATATCATAATTAGCGGCGATTTATTGCGGTGTAATTTCCAAGTATTTACTAACTTTGTGCGAAAAATGGAATACAATCTTGCCATAGACCAGGGAAATTCGAGCAGCAAACTCTATTTGTTTGCAGGCTTGAAATTGGTGGCAAGCCGCAAGGTGGAGCACCTCACGGCGAGCGCAATCGAAGATTTCGTGGCGGGCAAGGATGTGAGGGGCGCGATAATCTCCTCGGTGGTAGGCGACGATGCCGAGGTGGTGCGCAGGTTGGCGGCGTTTCCGCAACACATTGTGCTTACGGCTTCGACACCGCTGCCCATAGCGATAGACTATTCCACTCCCGAGACACTCGGTCGCGACCGCATAGCTGCTGCAGTGGGTGCTCGCGATGCAGCCGGAGGGAGTGCTGTGGTGGTGATTGACGCCGGCACAGCGATAACCCTCGATGTGGTGGATGCCGACGGGCACTATCGCGGCGGCAACATCTCTCCGGGGGTGAATATGCGGTTTGCCGCGCTCAACCACTACACCGCGCGGTTGCCGTTGCTCGACAGCGATGGCGAAATCCCCGATTGGGGGCACGACACAGCCACAGCCATCCGCTCGGGCGTGATAGGCGGGGTGGCAGGCGAGATTGAGGGCTTTGTGAAGCGTGTAGCCAACCGCCTGGGGTGCAAGCCGCAGGTGTGGCTCACCGGCGGCGACAGCGCCATGATAGCGCAGCGCCTTGCAATCGACACATTTCAAGATAGTTATCTCCTTGCAAAAGGATTAAATAGAATATTGATTTATAATAATGAAAATAGTTAAGACAGTATTAGCCGCAATCCTTGCGATTGCATTTGCCCTGCCGGCGATGGCGCAGGGTAGCACCAGCACAATGACACCATATTCAAAATATGGATATGGTATCCTCGGCGACAACGCCACCGGCACACAGCGTGCGATGGGTGGTGTGGGATATGCGATGCAAAACGGAAGGCAAATCAATGCCAAAAACCCTGCCTCGTATGTCGCTATGGACTCGCTCACCTTTCTTTGGGACATAGGTCTCGACCTCACCACCGTGTGGGCAAAGGAACCCGGAGGCTCATCGAAGAGTACCGGAGGCGGTCTTGATTACATCACAATGCAGTTTCCTATCACAAAATATCTCGCCGGTAGCGCGGGCTTGATGCCTTACACCTCGGTGGGATATAGTTTCGGTTCCGACATCACATACGGCGCGGAAGCGCGCACCGGTACAGGTGGCATCAATCAACTCTATCTCGGCTTGAGCGGACAGCCGTTCAAGGGATTCTCGGTGGGTGCCAACGTGTATTATCTTTTCGGCAACCTTGTGAACGACATCTATGTAACCACCGACGCCAGCGACGTAACCCTTTTCGAGCGCGTGATGCAGGTGCGCGACTGGAATGCTACCTTCGGAATGCAGTACAACCTGAAATTCAACAAGAAGCACCAGGCAACAGTCGGTGCGGTGTTCACCCCCGGAAAATCGGTGCATGGCACCACCTTTGGTGTGTATTACGATGTTGTGAACGACGAAAACCTGCCCGACACAGTGGGTTACGGCAAGATGAAAAACGGCTATTCGATTCCCGAAACCTACGGCGCCGGTATCAGCTACACCTACGACAACCGCTTTAACTTCGAGCTCGATTACACCTATCAGCCCTGGTCGAAAGCCAAGTTTGGCAAAATCGAGAATTTTGAGGATTCTCGCCTTGTGGATAGATGGAAACTCGGATTCGGCACTCAAATCGTGCCATCGCTGCGCGGCGGATACCTCGGACGAATCAACTACCGATTTGGTGCTTACTATAGCCACGACTACATCACCATCGACACCAACAATATGCGTGAATGGGGATTGACACTCGGTTTCGGACTCCCCGCTCCCGGCTCCAAGACCGTGTTTAACATCGGTTTTGAATACAAGCGCCGCTACACCGCTCCGGTGAAACTTGTTACCGAGGATTACTTCAACCTAACCCTCAGCGTCAACTTCAACGAGATGTGGTTCTGGAAAAACAAGATTAACTAACATGGTGGGGCATCACAGGCTCCACTTCACTCAAGATAATGGACAAAGCGCGTAATATTTTGCTTGTGCTCGTTGCCATCCTTGTGGCTGTGGGCTGCAAGGAAGAGGTGAAGGATGTCGTGAAGAAGGAAATCGACCCCGAAACGACACCCACGGTGCTCACGCGCGATGTCAAAACGCTCATTAGCGACTCCGGCATAACGAAATATCGCATCACATCGCCAATCTGGTATATTTTCGAGCGCGCCGCTCGTCCCAACTGGAAATTTCCGCGCGGACTGCTGCTCGAACAGTTCAACGACAGTTTTAGAGTGGTAGCCTCGGTGAAATGCGACTCTGCCACCTATTTCAAGAGCGACCAGTTGTGGCGCCTCGATGGGCATGTAACCATCCTCAATGAGAAAAAAGAGGTTATCCTCACCCAGCAACTCTTCTGGGACCAGCGCAAAAAAGAGGTGAGAAGCGACTCGTTTATCCACATCGAGCGCGCCGAGCAGATAATCGAGGGGGTGGGATTCAAATCCAACGAGCGAATGACCATCTACGAGCTCGACAAGCCGATGGGCATCTTCCCGGTGTCAACTCTCATGCGTAAAGACACAACCAACACGGAGACTAACAACCAATAACAGCGACTCAAATCATGCAATTCGACTCCACAGCAATAATCATAGCACTTATATCGCTAATCCTTTCGGGATTCTTCTCCGGAATGGAAATGGCGTTCGTAACATCCAACAAAGTGAGGGTGAACATCGATGTGCGCAAAGGTGGGCTCACCAGCCGGATGATAAATTTCTTCTACCGCCATAGCGACATGGTGATTTCCACCTTGCTTGTGGGCAACAATGTGGTGCTCGTGGTGTATGGTATGGAAATGGCTAAAATCCTCGAGCCGGTTATCTGCATGATAAGCCCCAATGAGGCGTTTGTGCTTGTGTGCCAAACACTCATCTCCACAGTGGTGATTCTCCTTGCCGGCGAGTTCCTCCCGAAAACTCTCTTCCGCATCAATCCCAACTCATCGCTACGCACATTTGCGCTGCCGCTATACCTTATATATTATCTCCTTTATCCCATTTCCTGGTTCTCATCGTTCATCTCCCGTATGCTCATGCGCCTTTGCGGAATCAAAGTCGCCAACGTGCGCCTCAAAGGATTCACCGTGGGAGAACTCGATGCCTACATCCAGGAGAACATCGAACGACACACCGACGACAGCGAAGAGGTGGAGCGCGAAGTGAAGATTTTCCAAAACGCTCTCGACTTCAGCGACACCCACTTGCGCGACTGCATGATGCCGCGCAACGAGATAGTGGCTGTCAACATCGAAGGCACCACCCGCGACATGCTCGTGGAGCGATTCTCCGAATCGGGGCTTTCCAAAATCGTGGTGTTCCGCGACGACATCGACAATGTGGTGGGATATATCCATGTGAGCGAGCTGTTTAACCCCGAAATCGACTGGCACGAACGCATTAAGCCGGTGCTTTTCGCCCCCGAAACACGTCTCGCCAACAAAATGATGCGCGAACTCCTCTCGCAGAAGAAAAGTATGGCAATCGTGGTGGATGAATTTGGCGGAACCGCCGGACTCGTAACCCTCGAGGACCTTGTGGAGGAGATTTTCGGCGACATCGAAGACGAGCACGACCGCAACCGCCGCCTTGTGCGCAAAGTTTCGGAAGGCGTCTATGACATCTCCGGGCGCATCGAGGTGGAGCAACTACGCGAAAACTATCACATCGACATCCCCGAAAGCGAAGAGTATCAAACACTTGCCGGATACCTCCTTTTCAACCTCGAGGAGATTCCCGAAACCGGCGAAATGCTCGAAATCGACGGAAACAAATTCACCATCCTCAAAACCAGCGCCTCGAAAATCGAACTTGTGCGCCTCACCCTCCCCGCAGCCGGGAAGTAGGTCGCCCTTTTTACGCACAAATTTACGCACACTTTTTGGAGAAATGGGGGAGAAACGTTGAGAGTGCGTTTTGACTAAATTTTGGTGAAATGTGTAGAAATGAGGCGAAAATTCTGCGAAGTGTGTTAAAAAACGTCGAAAAATTTTGCAAATTCCGTTTTTAGTGCTAAATTTGCACACAAATCGGGGTATTAGCTCATCTGGTAGAGCGCAACACTGGCAGTGTTGAGGTAAGCGGTTCGAGTCCGCTATGCTCCACAAAACCTTGGTAACCCCAAGGTTTTTTTTATTTCCCCCCTTCTGGTGGATGCCGCGCTTGCTTGCCGCTATAGCCTGCCATCTTGAAGAATCTCCCCCTCTTTTATTATCTCCGCTTAGGCAATCACCGCCCCGACATTTATCTTTTTGGTGCAAAGATAAGTGATGGGAGGTGTTAAATTCGGGTTAAATTGGCGAATTTGGCTCAATCTACGCGAAATCTCTTCCCGATGTGTGAATTTTTGTGCGTGATTAGCTGTGGGCACAGCGATGGCTGCCGGAGTTGTCGGGCATGGGCAGTAGGCGGGGATTATAGGTCGTAGATGTTGAGCCCGATTTCGGGGGAGAAGCGGCGCGGGAGGGTGGCGTCGATTCGTTCGATGACGATTTCGCCGGCTCCGCTGAGAGTGGCGGTGAGGAGATGCCCAGCCAATGCGGTGTAGTCCTCGCGACCAAATGTGGCGTGGAGGTGGAGGTAGATGTTGCCGTGGAGGGTGGAGATATTGCCGGTGAGGTTGGCTATTTCCATCTGTTCGGTGAAAGTCTTGTCGATGTATTTCTTGGTCGAGGGGTTGAAGAAACGGAGCGTTGCAGTGTTAACTGCTCCTATTCCGCCAACGATTCCGGCGGTGATGTTGTTGTCGCGGCAGAATGTGGCAATGGCTTCAACTATCTCGCAGTGGTTTTCGAGCGAGATAATATATTTGTCGCCTGCTTGAATAAAGGTGTAGGGAGTTGTGCTCATTGTTGTGGTGATTTTATAAAGAGTGCCGCCCTTGAATCAGGACGGCACCGTTATGGTTGAATATTAGAATAATACACGTTGACGCGACAGCGTTATGCGAAGTTTCGCCTTGTTGAGGTCGAGTTTCACAATCGACGGTGCGGTGATATCGGGAGTGATTCGTGTAACCGTGGTTGTTCCGTAGTAGTTGTCGGTTTCCGTTTCGATGTTCACCGGTGTGGCAATAAATCGGAACTCCTCTTCGGGGATATTGTCGATGATTCGGCGCATCTCGTCCATCGAGTTGGCATCTTCGATGTTGTAGCGGTCGAAGAGGTCGAGGATGTAGCGGCGCATCTCCGAGAATATGTAGGCGCGAGAAGAAGAACTATACGCGGCATAGAACGAAGAAATGTCGTCGTTGATTTTCTTCTCCTCGAAAAACTCATCGAGTTTGTCTTCCTTCACAAAGAGGAGGTATTTGGGAGGCTTGATGCCGTAATCGTTATCGATGATGGTAACCGGGATTTCGAGATAAGTCTCGTTGAGCACACCTATCACATTCTCCACCTCGATGTAATCGACAATTTTCTTGAGGATTTCTTTGCCTGGGATTGTGATTTCGGCATCGTATCCCGCAGGAGCCTGGAGCACCACAGCGCCGGCTTCTATGTCGGCGGCAATATCCGAGGCTGTGTTCATAGTTATGATGTTGTTGGTAACAACTTCGGGGGTTGTGCCGAGATATGACGAATAGAGGTTATATACAGTGTCTTTTTCCTCGCTTATAGTCTCACGCTTGCGGTAATACACATCAACGGTGGTCTTCTCGATGCTCATCACGCGACCATTGCCATAGGATGTTGTAACATACACGCCGGGGAGATAGCTGAGGAACGCATCGGGGTTGTCGTAGGTGCTTGGGTTGCGCTTATACTCGTTGAAGAGGTCTTTTGCCATAGCGTCGGGGAGCTTGATGCCCACTTCGCGATAGCCGAGGTCTTCGAGAGAGTCGAGTTTGAGAGCCGAAGCGGTGTAGGAAGCGGAGCCGATATAGTCGCCCTTGTATTCCGACACGTCGAAATTGCTGTAAATCGGCGATGGGAGTGGCTTGGTGAGTTTGTAAGCCGATACTCTCATAGGCATGATGCTGTCGCCGAAATATCCGCCGTTGGGTATGCGGAGGAAAAGGATTGCAGAATCGATTTGCTCGGCGGTTACGCCCACAGTGTCGATATTGTAGGCGGGCATAAACTGAGTTACTATCTCGGATGACAATTCGCCATAATGCTCGGCTTTGAGTTTTCCGAGCAATTGGGTGGTTGTTCTTGAAGGGATTTTGCCCACTTTAAGCGATTTGCCGGTGATTACAAAAGAGGAGTCTTTGTAAATCTCGACGTGTACCGCCGAAATAGAGGAGCCTGTGTTGCCCTCCGTGCACGACACCAGTGCAAGGCAAGCGGCAAAAAACAGGATGAAAAATTTGTTCATGTTACGTGTGTAAATGAAATTCTTGAGAATCAAAGTGATTTGTAAAAGTCGCTATAGCTGTCAACAAAATTCTCGCTGCCGGGGAACGGAAGGAAAGGCTTTCCCGATGCCTTGGCATATTCGATAAGTTCGGGGTTCACCCCCTCGGATGCCTCCACAACGGCATCGGCATTGTCGATAGCCATTTTCATGAGCGAGACATAATCGATGTCGCCGTTGAGGATTGAAGCCATAGCTTCGTCTTTAATGTTGTCGCAACGGAGCTTGCGCGGAAGTTCGGGGTTGAGCGGATTTTCAAAATTCTCGTCAAAGAGCGACACCACCACCTTGCAATTGGTGAACATAGGGTCGTCGTGATAGACATTTTTGAGATACAAAGCCGCGAGCGACGAAATCCAGCCTTGGCAGTGAACCACATCGGGAATCCAGCGAAGTTTTTTCACTGTCTCGAGCGAGCCTCTCACGAAGAAAATGCTGCGCTCGTCGTTGTCGTCAGGCGAAGTTTCGGTTTCGAGTTCTTTGATAACACCGCGTTGGAAATAATCATCGTTGTAGATGAAATACACCTGCATTCTGGCTTCCTGGAGGGTAGCCACTTTGATGATGAGCGGGTGGTCGGTATCATCGATTATGAGATTCATGCCGGAGAGGCGAATCACCTCATGAAGTTGGTTTCTGCGCTCGTTGATGTAGGCATACTTAGGCATGAAGGTGCGCACCTCCATTCCTTTTCCTTGGATGCCTTGCGGGAGTGCATTTGCAAGATTGGCGATTGTAGATTCCGGCAAATATGGGGTAATTGCCTGGTTGATGTATAAAACTTTTTTCACTTCCATATTGTGTAATCGATAATAACTCTTTGCAAAGATAGTGAAAATATTGCAAATAAGCAATTATTGAGGTGATAGAGGGCGATATTTTTTTGGAAGTATAACGAAAAAGGAGCGCATAAAGGAGCGATTTTAACAATCCGCAACCTCACAAGCGCCCTATTGCGGGCGTGGTTCTGCGGGTGGGGAAAAATGCCCGGATAGATAAATTTTATTTATCCCCAACAGAGAAAACCGAATTTTTCAATCAAAAAAAGCCTCCAAAAACGGTTATAATTTGTGTATGTCGCATAGTTTTATTTATTTTGCAAAGTTTTTTAGAAACGTCATGAAAATGAGAACAATTAATTCGGTGTCGGAACTCAAAGACACGGTAAAAATGCTTAAAAGTCAAGGCAAATCGGTGGGCTTGGTGCCCACGATGGGTGCTTTGCACGAGGGACACATTTCTTTGGTGACCCGTTGCCGCAAGGAAAATGATGTTGTGGTGGTGAGTGTGTTTGTCAACCCCACCCAATTCAACAATAAAGAAGATTTGCGCACCTATCCTCGCACCGAGGAAGCCGACAAGCGGCTTTTGGAGGCTGCAGGCTGCGATGTTGTGTTTATGCCCACAGTCGAGGAGGTGTATCCCGAGCCCGACAACAGGGTGTTCAACCTCGGACCAGTGGCAGAAGTGATGGAAGGTGCGATGCGCCCCGGGCACTTCAATGGTGTGGCTCAGATTGTGAGCAAATTGTTTATGTATGTTGAGCCGGATCGCGCCTATTTCGGCGAGAAAGACTTCCAGCAGATTGCGGTAATCCGCGAGATGGTGCGTCAGGAAGGTTTCCGCCTCGAAATCGTGCCCTGCCCGATTGTGCGCGAAGCCGATGGGCTTGCCAAGAGTTCGCGCAATGTGCGCCTCACACCCGAAAATCGAGCCAAAGCACCGGCTATCGCCAAGGCTCTGATGGAAAGTGTGGAATATGCTAAGACACACACCGTTGCCGAAACCCACGACAAGGTTGTGGAGCAGATTACCGCTGCCGGAATGGAAGTGGAATACTACCAGATTGTGGATTCGCTCACAATGCAGGCTGTGGAGAATTGGGACGACGCTCCCCACATCAACGGCTGTGTTACAGTGTATTGCGGCGATGTGCGCCTCATCGACAATATTGCATATAAATAAGCAACGATATGAATATCGAAGTATTGAAATCAAAAATCCACCGTGTTACGGTTACCGAGGCAAACCTCAATTACATCGGGAGCATCACCATCGACAGCGACCTGCTCGATGCCGCCAACATTCTCCCCAATGAGAGAGTGTATATCGTCGATAACAACAACGGCGAGCGTCTCGACACCTATGTTATCCCGGGCGAACGCGGCTCGGGCGTGATTTGCCTCAATGGCGCTGCCGCAAGGAAAGTGCAGCCGGGCGATGTGGTGATTATTATGGCTTATGCAAGCATGGACTTCGAGGAAGCTAAGTCGTTCAAACCAAGCGTAATCTTCCCCGACACCAAAACCAACAAATTGATTAAATAAACGAAAAAGATAAAAGATAATGTTTGAAAATTTAACGGAGAAACTCGAACGCTCGTTCAAAATCTTGAAGGGCGAAGGCAAAATCACCGAAATCAATGTTGCCGAAACCTTGAAAGAAGTGCGTCGCGCCCTGCTCGATGCCGATGTCAACTATAAAGTCGCCAAGCAGTTCACCGACTCAGTGA
The DNA here is from genome assembly GCA_004557195.1 of Bacteroidales bacterium. Taxonomy (GTDB): domain Bacteria; phylum Bacteroidota; class Bacteroidia; order Bacteroidales; family Muribaculaceae; genus W0P31-042. Next base: position 9,956 of record SFER01000041.1, read on the forward strand.
AGCAGAAAGCTCTGGGTCAGAATGTGCTCACTTCGGTTAAGCCGGGCGAATTGATGATTAAAATCGTTCACGACGAACTTGTAACCCTGATGGGTGGCGAAACCTGCGAGTTGCAACTCAAAGGCAATCCCGCTGTTATTTTGATGTCGGGTTTGCAAGGTTCCGGTAAAACGACTTTCTCCGGTAAACTTGCGCGAAAACTCAAAGCCGAGAAGCACAAGAAGCCACTCCTTGTTGCGTGCGACGTGTATCGTCCCGCCGCTATCGAGCAATTGAAGGTGCTCGGCGCTCAAATCGATGTGCCGGTGTATTCCGAGCCGGATAGCAAAAAACCGGTGGAAATCGCGCAAAACGCCATCAAAGAGGCTAAGGCTAAAGGTTACGACCTCGTGATTGTCGATACTGCCGGTCGCCTTGCCGTTGATGAGCAAATGATGGACGAAATCGAAGCAATCAAGAAGGCTATCAACCCCGACGAAACGCTCTTCGTGGTTGACGCAATGACCGGTCAAGACGCCGTGAACACCGCCAAGGAGTTTAACGACCGTCTCGATTTCGATGGCGTTGTCCTCACCAAACTCGATGGCGACACTCGCGGTGGTGCAGCGCTCTCAATTCGCACTGTCGTTACCAAGCCTATCAAATTTGTGGGTACCGGCGAGAAACTCGAGGCTATCGACCCCTTCCGCCCCGCAGGTATGGCAGACCGTATCCTCGGCATGGGTGATATCGTCACCTTCGTTGACCGTATGCAACAGCAATACGACGCCAAGGAGGCTGAGCGCCTCTCGAAGCGCATCGCCAAAAACCAATTCGATTTCGACGACTTCCTCAAGCAGATTGCCAACATCAAGAAGATGGGTAACCTCAAGGACCTCGCCTCGATGATTCCCGGTGTGGGCAAGGCGCTGAAAGATGTCGATATCGACGACAATGCCTTCAAGAGCGTTGAGGCCATCATCTATTCGATGACCCCATACGAGCGCAAGCATCCCGAAATCATCACCGGCAGCCGTCGCCAACGCATCGCCAAAGGTAGTGGCACCACAATCCAAGAGGTGAACCGATTGCTCAAGCAATTCGAGGAAACACGCAAGATGATGAAGATGGTTTCTACCGCCAACCCAATGAAGATGATGCGCGGAATGAAACGCAAATAACAAAACAAGTATAACTCTATAATAGGAAACGTAGAAAAATGGTATTAATCGACGGAAAAAAAGTCGCTGCCGAAATCAAGTCGGAAATTGCAGCCGAAGTGGCTGAAATGACCGCCCGCGGCGAGCGCGCTCCGCATCTTGCCGCTATCCTCGTAGGCCATGATGGCGGAAGCGAAACCTACGTGGCTCACAAAGTGAAAGCGTGTGGCGAATGTGGCTTCAAATCCACCCTCATTAGATTTGAGGATGACGTTACCGAAGCCGAATTGCTCCAGACTATCGACTCTCTCAATGCCGACGACTCGGTGGATGGCTTTATCGTGCAACTCCCGTTGCCCAAGCACATATCGGAGCAGAAAATCATCGAGGCTATCGACTACCGTAAGGATGTCGATGGATTCCACCCCATCAATGTGGGGCGCATGTCGATAGGTCTCCCTTGCTTCAAATCGGCTACCCCGGCAGGTATCATCGAATTGCTCGACCGCTACCACATCTCCACCCGCGGTGCCGACTGCGTGGTGCTCGGCCGTAGCAACATCGTGGGCAAGCCTGTTGCCACTCTCCTCATGCAGAAAGCATGCCCCGGCGATGCCACTGTTACAGTGTGCCACAGCGCCACCCGTAATCTCAAGGAGAAATGTGCCGCCGCCGACATTATCATCGCCGCTCTCGGTGTCCCCGGTTTTGTAACCGCCGACATGGTGAAAGAGGGCGCGGCAATCATCGATGTGGGCACCACCCGCGTCCCTGCCGACAACAAAAACGGTTGGAGACTGCGCGGCGATGTCGATTTCGACAATGTGGCGCCGAAATGCTCCTTCATTACCCCGGTTCCCGGCGGTGTGGGTCCGATGACCATTGTTTCGTTGATGAAAAATACGCTCCTTGCTGCAAAGCATAGCATCTATCAATAACTAAAGCGGGGGCGACAGTTGCATGAATCCATCTGCGCCCCCGTATTTTTTCAACCGCTTAACCTCGCTATACGATGAACCTCCTTTCAATTCTCCTTTTCTCATTCCTCTCACTGCTCGCAGAAAACAGCGACATCAACCTGCTGTTTGCCGGCGATGCGATGCAACATGGACCGCAGGTGAAAAATGCGCGTCGTGCCGATGGCTCGTTTGACTACGCTCCCTGCTTCGAGGCTGTGGAAAAGCAGATAAAGAAAGCCGATTTTGCGGTTGTCAATCTTGAATGTCCTCTCGGTGTGCCATATAGCGGATACCCCTCGTTTTCCGCTCCGGTGGCTTTTGCGCGACAGTTGCGCGACTCGGGCTTCGACTTTTTCCTCACCGCCAACAACCACATCCTCGACAAGGGGGATAAGGGTGCGGCTCGCACTCTCCTCCACCTCGATTCTCTCGGGATCCCGTCGGTGGGCGTCTATCGCAACGCAGCCGCTCGCGACACGCTTTCGCCGAGAATCGTCGATGTAAAAGGCACCCGCATCGCATTCATTGGCGCCACCTACGGCACCAACAGCGGTGGCGGTGGTTTGGGGGTAGTTGTTGATAGAATCAATCGCAACCGCATGAAAACTGACATCGACAAGGCTCACAATCTCGGTGCCGATTTCATTGTTGTCCTCCTACATTGGGGCATAGAGTACCAACTCTCGCCCAACACGGCTCAACGCGAACTTGCGCAATTCCTTGCCGACAGCGGCGCCGACCTCATCATCGGCACACACCCTCATGTGGTGCAGCCGCTTGAAACCGTTACCTCATCCGATGGCAGAATAGTGCCTGTGGCTTATTCGCTCGGCAATTTCATCTCCAACCAGAACGACACCTATTCTCGTGGCGGCGCTATGGCTCATGTGGTGCTCCATCGCGACAGCGACGGCGTGAAGGTGGCTGATGCACGCTACAGCTATGTGTTTGTGCAGAAGCCTCACAACGGCAGGGGAGCCTACCAACTCCTCCCCACCGACTCCGTTCACCTCGTCCTCCCTCACTCACAAGCCGCCTTCAAAGCCTTCACCAAGCGCTTCCACAATTAGTCCTCGGGTATCGGGGTGTAGGTGGGAGCGACAATAGTGTCGAGAATCCCGATATACCAGTTGGAATAGTTAATCAAAATCGTTCCTTTGCGGGGACCTTTTTCAACGATCTCAAGTCCGCTTGACCTCAACCAAATCATTCATTAGGAGCTGATCTAACCCACCTTCATCATCATACAGGTATCTCCATTTCTTGGTCTTGTTGTCATAATTGTAGATACTGTATAGCCTCCACTGGCTGTTCATCCCGGTGCTAAGAGTGCCCCACTCATCCTTTCCGTCGCCATCAACATCACCCTCAAAAACCAACGAGGGATAATATGCCCCATATATTTGTATAGTGGGAATTTCCGGATTGTTCGACTTCACATAATAATAACAACCATCCTCGTCTTCCACTACAACTTCGTCGTCAATATATAATGTGTCAATCCCCAATCCTGTGAAATTACCTGTAATTTTCTCTTTTTCATCATAGCCTTTCACCGAATTGAGATATTTCGGCTGCGCGGGTCCATCAAATTCAATCTCGATGGAATCAGAGTCGATTTTCGGTTTCTTGCCACTAAAAACAGACTATTCATCGTCGGTTCTTGTAGATGAGCAAGTAGAACAAGAACACAAAGATAAATCCAAAACACTTCATAACATGATCATTAAATTCCTACAAATTTAACACCCTCGCTCCATTCCGCAAAATTATCCCCGGAAAATTCCCCAAATATTTAAGATATCCTTTTGTCATGGGGCTGCTTGCGGTGTGGGGT
>SFER01000239.1 GCA_004557195.1 Bacteroidales bacterium
GATGAGCATTTCACCAGCTACCCTAACCAATGGTTTTGGCGAGTCAATACCTTCCGCAGCCAATCGGCTGCCCTCGCCAGCGGCTATTACAGCATATTTCATTCTACATTCTAATTTGTATATTGGGGTGCAAAATTACAAAAAAGAATGTAGAATGACGAATACTATCCTAAAAACTTGCGATAAACCTATAAAAACTTGCCTTAATCCTTAAAAAAAATTGCTTTAATCCTTAAAAAAACATGCATTAAACCTATAAAAGATGCTGCTTTAGACCTATAAAAGATGTTATTTCTTTGTCACATTGATGTTATAGTCGCCAGAGCCAGCCTTCTGCTTGCTGATGTTGTTGACCGAGCCGTAGATGCTGATATCGCCCGATCCGGTAAGGTTGGAATTGATGTTTCCGCAACTCTCGCACTTGATAGTAATGTCGCCCGAGCCTGTCAGCCTCACGTCGGTGTTGATCACCTTCTGCTGGTTGACGTCTATCTCACCCGATCCAATCACAGAGATGTCGGTAGTAAGAGCCTCAATGTCTTTCACATCGATGTCGCCCGAGCCAGTCACTTCCATCTTCGCATTGTCGCAAAGTATCTTCCCGTCGAAGTCGATGTCGCCCGAGCCGCGCACCACGAGTCGAATGTTGTCGGTGTCGAGCGGCATCTCGCTCTTGAAGTCGCCCGAGCCAGCAATCTCCACGCCGATAAGGTCAGGCGAAGTGACATAAATGGTAATCGGTTTTTCCTTGCTAAAGACGAAGAAGCCGCCATTACCCTTCATCGACACGTTGAGACAACCATTGTCGATTGTCGTCTTTATGTCTTTTATCACCGACTTGTTTGCCCTCACCTTCACGGTGCAGGTGTTGCCCTGTCGATAGATCACTGTCGGCGAGCCTTGTATGGCTATACTTGTAAACTTGCCCACCTTCCGGTCTTCCTGTACCATGACGTCCTCCTTGTTTGATGTCACCGACGAACACGACACGAGCGCCAACACGGCAGCGATAAACATAAATAACTTTTTCATTTTTATAATCCTTTCTATTATCAATTATGTTGTTTATTTTGTCTGTTTGACGTTGCTATGCGGCAAAAAGTTTCACTTATCACACTTTTTTTTCAAAAAAACATCTTTTTTTGCCGTTATTTGACTAATATTTAATACTTTTGCATCATAAACAGAAAAGACAATGACTACAATGCTATCGATAATTCAGCTTTTGGATGCCATCAACGACTATCTCTGGACCTATGTGGTAGTGGTGATGCTCGTTGGTTGTGCCGTATATTTCACCGTGAGGTCAAAGGGCGTGCAGTTCCGACTGCTTGGCGACATGGTGAAGATTATCACAGGGCGCCCTATATATATAAATAAGGTGGAAGACAGCTCGGCGACGGCCTCTGCCGACGATGCCGACCGCACGAAGAAGATAGGTTCGTTCAGGGCATTCTCCGTGTCGCTGTCGAGCCGCGTCGGGACGGGCAACCTCGCCGGAGTAGCCTCGGCGATATTCGTCGGCGGTCCGGGAGCGGTGTTTTGGATGTGGGTCATGGCTCTTCTCGGCGCTGCTACGGCATTTGTGGAATCGACACTCGCACAGCTCTACAAGCGGCGCGGCAAGGAGTCGTTCTACGGCGGTCCGGCATATTACATGCAGTACGGACTCCACAGACGATGGATGGGAATACTCTTTGCCGTGCTCATCACCATCACCTTCGGCATGGCCAACCAAGTGGTGCAGAGCAACACGCTCTGCGACGCTCTCTCCGACGCCTCGGGCATCAGCCGCGCATGGATAGGCGCTGGTCTCACGGCGGCCACGCTGGCCATCATCTTCGGTGGCGTGACGCGCATCTCCAACTTTTCAGGCATCGTGGTGCCGTTTATGGCCGCAGGCTATATCTTGCTCTCGATAGTGGTGTTGACGATAAACATCACCGAGATCCCGTCGATGATAGTCCTCATTGTGAAGAGCGCCTTCGGTATCGAACAGGCGGCGGGCGGCATGATAGGAGTGGCGATGATGCAAGGCGTTAAACGCGGTCTGTTCAGCAACGAGGCAGGAGAAGGCTCGGCACCTAACGCGGCTGCCATCGCCCACACGTCACATCCCGTGAAACAAGGACTGCTACAGGCTCTCGGCGTGTTCTCCGACACCATCGTCATCTGTAGCTGCACCGCCTTCATCATCCTCCTTTCCGGGCTCTACGACAGCGGACGCGACGGCATCATCCTCAC
>SFER01000240.1 GCA_004557195.1 Bacteroidales bacterium
CACAAATTACTATGCCTTGACGCGCGCGAGTGAGCAACACCCGATAGGCATTGAGCATATATTTGCGATTTTCGCTGTTATTCTCGGGGTTCCACTTGTTTCTGCCGTTGAATTTATAGTACTGCCAACCGCCGCTCTCGCAACGCATGTCGGCATCCCAAAGCACGCAGGCATAGTCGAGTTCAAGCCCTTGCACTTGTATTTCGGTTGCTGCTTCCTCAAGGTAGTTGGACGAACGGACATCGGTTTTATCCTCTAAAAACCAGTGGACGGCATTCTCATCGCCTTGCGCCAACACGTTGACAGCCTGCGGCTTGAATCGTGCAGCCACTTTGGTAACCAAGATGCCGGTTTGCTGAGTGCCTCGAGCCTTTGAACGTAGCCAGGCACGCGCTTTGTTGATGTCGCGAGTCAAAAGTATGGGATATCCCTTTGCCTCTACATCTCTATAGAGCTCTCTTGCGTTGGGGTTGAATGATAATAGCGAATGTACAAACGAAGAAAGCGTTTCGGCGCGGAACGAACGGAGGCTTACGGCAAGATGCAGGTCGTCGGAGTAAGAAACGTTGGCATTTCTCTTTAGGAGGTCATTCACTCTTCCTTCGGCATATTCAGGCTCTGTAAGTTTGCTGGATATATACACCTTCCAATGCTCATACTCTTCGTTTAGCGCTTTTATCCACTCCGAGATTCCCGCTTCGCCGGTGTTAATCTCCTGACCACCACCTACAAGACATACAATCACAGCCCAATCTTTCCGTTGGTCGAGCGACCAAATGAGAAACGAAGCCTCAGACACGGGAAAGTTGGGCACCTTGAGTTTGTTGCCATAGGTTCCGCCTCTTTTCAAGTAGTCGGCAAGCCGCTTATGAGTCCACGACCTCTGCGCTTCATCGAATATTGCCACATGTTCCACCTCGCCATAGCCGGTTTCTCCCATTTCCACAGCCTTTTGGGGGTCAATCTCCAAACGTCCGTTTTCAACGGGATTCTTTATTTTAGCCAGCATATTGTCGCGATATCGGTGAATGATTTGCAAGAACTCGCTCACTTCACGCCTCGAATCCGAGATTTTCTTTTTGGCACCTCGCAGATTGCATTTTTTGTAATTGTCAATTGCCAATGCCTCGGTGAGAACGGCTACAAGCGGACCATTGCCCGACAAATACACCGCACTATTTTCCTTATCCAATTCGCCATCTTTATAAGATTGCTTTATCGCGACATCAAGTCCCACCAATGTCTTTCCGGCACCGGGGACACCGGTAACAAAACAGATGCTCTTCTCACGATTCTGCTTGCTGCGTTCAATCACCTCGAGAATTTTAGCAATTGTTCGGTTGGTTGCCACCTTGTCGGCTTCGTGCCGAGTGATATCTTCAACCGAGTGGTTCTCATAAAGCGTCCGAGCTGCCTCTATAATTGTAGGTGTTGGTGAATATGGACTGATAAGCCAATTAAAGCCCCATTTCTCCTGGGCGTATTCGGTTGCTCCCACCTCAAGCACCCGTTCAATCATCGATTGCAAGCAGTATCTTCCCGCAATTAGCGGATTGAAAATGGCGTCATCATAAGCAGAAGGCTGCACGACTATCGACGAAGTGCGATATTCCGTGGGTACAAGAATCGGGGCAATAGGACGATCGGCACTATAAAGGTGGAAATTCTTAAGGTCAAGGGCATAATCGAGCACTTGCTCCATATCAGCCTGCAAAGCTTCTCGCTGCCCCACCTTAAATTCCAAGCAAAACACCACTCCCCTAATCAATAGCACAACATCGACACGCTTTCCCAAGCGTGGAATGTCATATTCAAAGAAGATATAAGCGTCGTCATTACGCCAAGGCGTCAAAACCTCCTGCAGAATCTCAATCTCGCCCACCCAAGCTTCGTTGGTTGTGGTCTGTTCAATCCCATGATACGACATAGATATCAGCCCAAACACCTCGTTCGGGTTTGAACAGAGAAAGCGAGCAATACTTGCTTTATACAGGCAACGCGGATGAGATGTGCTACTCGACATAAAAACAACAATAATTTGCCACAAATATAACACAAAAAATTGGAATCCCAAAGACAATCATGAAGGATAGCGGTTGTCGATTTTCACGGGGGATTTAAAATAGAAAGCCCCGGAGGGATTCCGGGGCTTAGGGGGCGGTTACCTACTCTCCCACTTTCGCAGTACCATCGGCGTGGTGAGGCTTAACTTCTCTGTTCGGAATGGGAAGAGGTGGATC
>SFER01000042.1 GCA_004557195.1 Bacteroidales bacterium
ACTATGTTTTCATCACTATCTTTGCACCGATATCGGCTGCCGCCATGATATAGACGCAAAAAGAGGCCGCCCCGGGGGCAGCCTCTATTATTATATGTGTGCGATTTTAATAGGCAAACATTGGGTAGGATTCCATGGTCTTGTTCACCTTGGCGCGAACGGCGGCAATTACGGCGTCATCGGCAGGCGAACGGAGCACGGTGTCTATCATCTCGGCAATTTCGCCCATGAGTTCCTCTTTGGCACCGCGTGTGGTGATGGCAGGGGTGCCGAGGCGGATACCGGAAGTTTGGAATGGTGAGCGAGAGTCGAACGGCACCATGTTTTTGTTGGCGGTGATGTCGGCTGCCACGAGAGCCTTCTCTGCCACCTTACCGGTGAGTTCGGGGAACTTGGTGCGGAGGTCAACGAGGATGCAGTGGTTGTCGGTGCCACCCGAAACGATGTTGTAGCCCATGTCGATGAGTGCCTGAGCGAGGACGCGGGCGTTTTTCTGCACTTGCTTCTGGTATTCTTTGAACTCGGGTTGAAGAGCCTCGCCGAATGCCACAGCCTTGGCAGCGATTACATGCTCAAGCGGACCGCCTTGCACGCCGGGGAACACGGCGCTGTCGAGAAGCGACGACATCTTGCGGATTTCGCCTTTGGGAGTTTTCTTGCCGAAGGGGTTGTCGAAATCCTTGCCCATCATAATCACACCGCCACGGGGACCGCGAAGGGTCTTGTGAGTGGTTGTGGTTACGATATGGGCATATTTCACCGGGTTGTCGAGCAATCCGGCGGCGATAAGACCTGCAGGGTGAGCCATATCGAACATAAAGATGGCACCTACCTCGTCGGCAATGCGGCGAATGCGGGCATAGTCCCACTCGCGCGAGTAGGCGCTTGCGCCACCCACGATGAGTTTCGGGCGCTCGCGGCGCGCTGTCTCTTCGAGTTGGTCATAATCCACGAGGTTGGTGTCTGGAGTTACGTTGTATTCTATAGGTTGGAACACGAGACCGGAGAAATTCACCGGGCTTCCGTGAGAGAGGTGTCCACCGTGAGAGAGGTTCAATCCCATAAATTTGTCGCCGGGCTTGAGAACGCTCATAAACACAGCCATATTGGCTTGTGCACCCGAGTGAGGCTGCACGTTAGCCCATTCGGCACCGAAAAGTTGCTTGAGGCGTTCGATAGCGATGTTTTCCGACTCATCCACCACCTCGCAGCCGCCGTAGTAGCGGTGTCCGGGATAGCCTTCGGCATATTTGTTGGTGAGGCAAGAGCCCATGGCTTGCATCACTTGGTCGCTCACAAAGTTTTCGGAAGCGATGAGTTCGATACCTTTCTTTTGGCGTTGATGTTCACGCTCGATAATGTCAAAAATCTGTTTGTCTTTAAGCATAATCAGAGTTTTTTGTTTAGATATTTTGAGAATTAATTTGTTAGCGTTTTTTCGACGGCGACTTTCTCACGGTCCAGCCGAAATGGCCTATTTCATCGCCCATCGAGTGGTAGTGTCCGTGGCAATACACGAGCATACGCGCGCGGTCGAGTTCAAATGCACCCGATTCGGGATTGATAAAAGCATCGTCGGCAATCACGTTCACCACATCGGCAATAAACATGTGGTGCGAGCCGAGATCCTTCACCTCTTTCACCCGGCACTCTATCGAGAGGGGCGACTCGGCGATATAGGGGCAAGCCACTGCTACTCCGGGAGCCGGAGTGAGATGGCATTTCTCCCATTTGTCCACCTCGGCACCCGATTTCACGCCACACCAGTCGGTGGCTCGAGCGAGAGCCTCGGTGGTGAGGTTGATGGTAAATTCGCCGGTGCTGCGAATTATGTCGTAGCTGTGCCTCTCTGGGCGCACCGAGATGTAGCACATGGGTGGATTGGTGCAGATGGTTCCGGTCCAACACACAGTGATGATGTTGTGCTCCCCCTCGAGGGTGCCGCAACTCACCATCACGGCAGGGAGCGGATAAATCATTGTTCCTGGTTTCCAGTTTTGCTTCATTGCGATGAGGAGTGGAGGATTATTTGATAATGATATCGTCGCCCGACACCTCGCGTTCGCAATAATGGCAGCGGATTACACGGTTCTCGCGATCGACCACATGGAATCGTGTGGACATCGGCTCATTGTTGGAGATACACTTGGGGTTGCCACACTTCACGATATCCACAATCTCGTCGGGGAGCGACACGCGGTGCTTATCCACAATCTCGTAGTTGCGAATCACGTTGATATTGGCATTGGGAGCAACGAGGGCTATTCGGCTCAATGTCTCCTCGGGGAAGAACACGTCGGCAATCTTGATAATCCCCTTTTTGCCATAGCGCCGGCTGCTGAGGTTGTTACCGATGGTTACACTGTTGGGGAGATTGGCAATGCCAAGCAGATCCACCACTTTGAAAAGCGAGTGGGGTGGGATATGGTCGATAACGGTGCCGTTTTCGAGAGCGGCGACAGCAAGTTCTTTCTTCATGTTGTTCATTTTGCTGAATTTTTAAGTTGAGTCAAATCAATGCCGAGCACCTTGCAGATGATAGCCTGGCGAGCATAAAGTCCGTTTTGTGCCTGATTGAAATAGTAAGCCTTGGGGTTGTCATCGACATCGGGGTTGATTTCGCCCACACGCGGCAGCGGATGGAGGATGCGCAGATTGGGGCGTGAGTCGGCAAGCATAGCATTGCGCAAGGTGTAGATATTCTTCACGCGTTCATATTCGTCGAGGTCGGTGAAACGCTCGCGTTGCACGCGTGTCATATACAGGATATCGGTGTTGTTGATAATTTCGGGGCCGAAATCGCGGCTTTCGGTGTATTTAATGCCGTGCTGGTCGCAGAAAATCTTGTATTCCACCGGCATTTTCAACTCGTCGCAAGCGATGAAATTGAAAGTGGGGTTGAAGTGATACATCGCCATAATGAGCGAGTGGACGGTGCGCCCGTATTTGAGGTCGCCCACGAGGGTGATGTTGAGGTTGTCGAGCCGCCCTTGTGTCTTGTAGATTGAGAAGAGGTCGAGCATCGTCTGCGACGGGTGTTGGTTGGCGCCGTCGCCGGCATTGATAATGGGAACGGGCGACACCTCGGTGGCATAGAGAGCCGCTCCCTCGAGATAGTGGCGCATGATGATTAAATCGACATAGTTGCTCACCATCTTTATGGTGTCTTTGAGGGTCTCCCCTTTCGACGAACTGGTGGTGGCGGCATCCGAGAAGCCGATAACACGGCCGCCGAGCCTGTTCACTGCTGTCTCGAAACTCAAGCGAGTGCGGGTTGACGGCTCGAAAAACAAGGTTGCAATCACCTTCCCGTCGAGCAGGTGTTGATTGGGGTGCGCCTCAAAGAAAGCGGCATCGGAGATGAGTTGGAGTATCTCATCCTTGGTCAATTGCGATATTGACACTAAACTTCGTTTGTCCATAAAACAACGCTGGAAATAACTTTAAATTCAACCACAAAAAAAGCCAATCCTAACCCGATACGAGGCTAACGATTGACTGCACGACAAGAACAAGGGCAAAAGAGGCGCTGCAGGCGCGTGATGCGAGCCCCCCGCCACAAGTGCCACTCCGGAAAGAAGCCATCCTCTATTGTCTCACGTTTCTTGTTCATAGTGCAAAGTTAAGTGTTTTTTCGCAACCCGCAAACACCCGGCGGCAATTTTTCTTCGCCCCACCGACACGAATTGTTGCGACAAAAAGAGAATTATGAGAAAAAAACACTAAATTTGTGGTATTAAAATCGTAAAACAGCATGATTGAATATATCAAAGGTGAAATCACCGACCTCACCCCCACCTATGCCGTTCTCGAGAACAATGGCATCGGCTATTTGCTCAACATTTCTCTCAACTGCTACACTTTCCTGCAGGGGCAGAGCAATTGCAGGCTCTATGTCCACGAGGCGATTCGCGAGGATGCCCACATCCTCTACGGCTTTGCCGACCGCCGCGAGCGCGAATTGTTCCTGCTGCTCATCACCGTGTCGGGCGTGGGAGCGGGCACGGCAAGGATGATTCTTTCGTCATTTCGCCCTGCCGAACTGGAGCAGATTATCGCCACCGGCAACGACTCGCAACTCAAAGCGGTGAAAGGAATCGGCGGAAAAACGGCTCAAAGAATAATTGTTGACCTCAAAGATAAAATAAATGCGGTAGGTGATTCGTTATTAATACAGGCTACGCCCTCGAGCGAGCATTTCGACGAGGCATTTGCGGCTCTGGTCACTCTCGGTTTTCCCAAGCAGGCGGCGCAGAAGGTGCTCAAGAAACTGTATGGCGAAAACCCCGACCTGGCTGTGGATGTCGCGATAAAACTTGCTTTGAAAATGCTCTGAGGCTTCAAGTGCTGTGTAAATGAGAAAAAAAGGCAGTAAATTAGGTATATTATTCTATATTTTGTGCGGAATATTGATTTATTCGGCATACAATTTTTATGCCTATGGGCAATATACCAAATCCACTCTGCCTCCGCCTCCTCCGGCAGGCGACTACCCCGCTCCGGCAAAGGGCGACTCGATTCCGATGCCCTACCCGGTGTCGCGCACCATCCCCACTTCCTACGACGACATCACTTCGCCCGGGAAGAAGGCTGTGGATTTGAAAAATCCCAAGAACATCACCACAGTTGCCGAATATGACTACACCACGGGGTGCTACATCATCCGCACCAAGATTGGCGACATGGAGATTGCCACCCCGTTTATGCTGAGCAGCGACGAATACAACAATGTAACGCTGCGCAAGTCGATGACCGAATACTACAGGCAGAAAAATGCCGAACTCTATGCCAACGATGGCAAAAAGGAGTTTAACTTCCTCGATATGCAATTCGGACTCGGACCATTAGAGAAGGTGTTTGGTCCCGGCGGACTTCAACTCAAGACCAACGGCTCGATTACGCTCAACATGGGTATCAAATCCAACAAAACCGACAACCCCGCGTTGCCGGTGAACTCGCGTCGCAACACCTATTTCGACTTCGACCAGAAAATCCAGGCCACTATCGCAGCCACGGTGGGCGACAAGATGAAATTCAACATGAGCTACAACACCGATGCCACATTTGAATTTGACTCCAAGAATCTCAAACTCGCCTACGAAGGGAAAGAGGACGAGATTATCAAGAATATCGAGGCAGGTAATGTGAGCATGACCACCGGGTCGTCGCTCATCAAGGGTAGCACCGCGCTCTTTGGTATCAAAACCAAATTGCAATTTGGCAAACTCACAGCGACAGCACTCGTGTCGCAACAAAACAGCGAAACACAGTCGGTGAGCACACGCGGCGGAGCGCAAACCACCTCGTTCTCAATCAATATCGACAACTACGACCAGAACCGGCACTTCTTCCTGGGGCATTTCTTCCGCGACAACTATGACAAGTTTGCCGCCAAGCTCCCCATCGTGTCGTCGGGTGTCAACATCACCCGCATCGAGGTGTGGGTAACCAACAAGCGCAACAATTTCAACGAGAGCCGCAACTTTGTGTCGTTCATGGATATGGGCGAGAGCACCCACATCCTCAATGACCACTGGATAGGCAATCCCGGCATCGAAATACCCACCAACGACGCCAACAGCCTCATGAACGAGATTCGCACGCAATACCCCGATGCGCGCAACATCAACCTCGTAACTCAGGCTCTCGAGCCGCTCGGCACCTACAACATCGACGGCGGTCGCGACTATGAGAAAGTGGAGAAGGCTCGCCTCCTCACCTCAAGCGAATACACCCTCAACGCCACCCTCGGCTACATCTCGCTGAAGTCGGCACTCAACGCCGACGAGGTGCTCGCCGTGGCATACGAATACACCTACCAGGGAAAGACCTACCAAGTGGGCGAATTTTCGGGCGACGTTACCAACACCGACCAGTCGCTCTACCTCAAGATGCTCAAGGGCACCACCGCATCGCCCTACACCCCGATGTGGGACCTCATGATGAAAAACGTGTATTCTCTCGGCGCCTACTCGGTGCAAAAGAGCAATTTCAAGCTCAATATCAAGTATTTGAGCGACACTACCGGAACCGAAATCACCTATCTCCCAATCCAAGGGCTCAACAACCAAACCTTATTGCAGATTATGAACCTCGACCGCCTCGACAAGAACAACCAGACAGGTAGCGACGGTTATTTCGACTTCATCGAAGGCTACACGATAATTCCGTCGAACGGCAAGGTGATTTTCCCGGTTGTAGAGCCGTTTGGCGAATGGCTTGAGAAGAAAATCGACAACCCTGCCATCTCCGACAAGTTTGTGTTCAAGGAGCTGTATGACTCCACGCTCACCGTGGCTCGCCAGATGCAGGACAAGAACAAATATGTGCTCACCGGCGAATATCAGGCATCGAGCGGCTCGCAAATCAGGCTCAACGCTATGAATGTGCCGCGAGGCTCGGTGGTGGTAACTGCCGGAGGTGTAACCCTCACCGAAAACAGCGACTACACGGTGGATTACAACATGGGTATCGTAACCATCCTCAACCAGAGCATCATCGATGCCGGAACAAGCATCAATGTGTCGATGGAAAACCAGTCGATGTTCAGCACTCAGCGCAAAACGCTCCTCGGTCTCGACCTCAACTACCAGTTCAATAAAGATTTCAACATCGGAGCCACCGTGATGCACTTCTCCGAGCGTTCCATCACCGAGAAAGTGGCGATAGGCTCCGAGACCATCAACAACACCATCTGGGGCTTGAACCTCAGCTATAACAACAAGTTTATGTGGCTCACCAACCTTTTGGGCAAGATACCCACGGTGAATGCCACTGCACCTTCGTCGGTGAGCCTCACTGCCGAATTTGCCCAACTCATTCCCCACGCGCAAAAGACCGGCTCGACCAAGGGTAGCTCGTATATCGACGATTTCGAGACCACACAAACCGGTATCGACCTCCGCTCCCCCTATTCCTGGTTCCTCGCTTCGACTCCATACGACAACTCCAGCGGAGCACTTTTCCCCGAAGCGGCATTGAGCAACAATACCGAATATGGCAAAAACCGTGCCCTCCTCGCTTGGTACTACATCGACAGGATGTTCACCCAGCGCAATTCGTCGAGCGCGCCCGGATACATCAAAAACGACGAGGAGCAACAGTCCAACTTGTATGTGCGCGAAATCACACAACGCGAGTTGTTCCCCGCCAAGGAGCTCAACTATGGCGAGTCTTCGACTATCCAAACTCTCAACCTCTCGTTCTACCCCGAGGAACGCGGTCCGTATAACCTCGATGCCACCAACATCGACGATAACGGCAAACTCCTCTTCCCCGAGAAACGCTGGGGCGGCATCATGCGCAAACTCGACAACACCAATTTCGAGACCAGCAACATCGAATACATCGAGTTTTGGATGCTCAACCCGTTCCTCGACCCCGAAAACCCCAACTACGAGGGCGGCGACCTCTACATCAACCTCGGCGAGGTGAGCGAGGATATCCTCAAAGATGGAATGAAAGCCTACGAGAACGGTAATCCCATCAATGACGACAACACCTACATGAAAGAGACCGTGTGGGGACGCGTTTCCACTCAAAACGCTCTCTCCTACGCTTTCGACAACACTTCGGGCGCCCGCAAGAAACAAGACCTCGGACTCAACGGACTGAGCACCGAGGAGGAGTTTGCATTCCCCACCTACTCCGACTATGTGGCTCAGCTGCGCACCAAACTCAACCCCACAGCAGTCTCGCAGATGGAAACCGACCAGTTCTCGCCGCTCAACGACCCCGCCGGCGACAACTACCACTTCTACCGCGGATACGACTACGACGAGCAGCGCCTCTCGATTCTCGAGCGCTACAAGCACTACAACGGAGTGGAAGGGAACTCGCTCTCGCCCGAAGATGCCACCGACCGCCTCTATCAGTCGGGGCGCAGTGTACCCGATGTCGAGGATATCAACAACGACAACACCCTCAACGAATATGAGCGCTATTTCCAATACCACATCTCCATCCGCCCCGAAGACCTCGAAGTGGGACAAAACTACATCGCCGACAAGCACACCTCGGTGGTGCGTCTTCGCAACGGCAAGGATGCCGAGGTGGAATGGATTCAATTCAAGGTGCCGTTGCGCGAATACGAGAAAACGGTAGGCTCAATCAACGACTTCTCGACCATCCGCTTTATGCGCATGTTCATGACCGGCTTCAAAAAGACAACCCACTTGCGCTTTGCCACCCTCGAACTCGTGAGGGGCGAATGGCGCGCATATCAATACAACCTCAACAGCCGCGCCGACACTCCGGCAGAAGGCTCGCTCGACATCAGTTCGGTGAATATCGAGGAGAACTACGGCACACAGCCTGTCAACTATGTGCTTCCTCCCGGTGTAACCCGAATCGTAGATTCCGGGCAGGCTCAAGCCACACAACTCAACGAGCAGTCGCTCTCGCTCAAGGTGAGCAACCTCAAAGCCGGCGACGCCCGCGCTGTGTATCGCAACACCCAACTCGACTTGCGCCTCTACAAGCGCCTGCAGATGTTTGCCCACGTTGAAGCGCTCATCAACCGGGAAGGTACCCTCAAAAACGGCGACCTTGCGGTGTTTGTTCGCCTCGGTAGCGACATCAAGCAGAACTACTACGAGTATGAAATCCCCCTCACGGTTACACCCGCGGGGAAATACAACACCTACAGCTCCACCGACCAATATGTAGTGTGGCCCGAAGCCAATATGCTCAACTGCGCCACAAGCGTGTTTACCAATATCAAACTTGAGCGCAACGCCGCCAAGCGTGCCGATGGCTCCACAGTCACCTTCAACACGGTGTATTCGGGATACGACCCCGAGCACCCCGCCAACAAGGTGAGCGTGATAGGTAACCCGTCGCTCAGCGATGTGAGGGTGATTCTCATCGGTGTGCGCAACAAATCGAGCATTACACGCGACGGAACAGTGTGGATTAACGAATTGCGCGTTACCGACTTCGACGAGCGCGGCGGCTGGGCTGCCAAGGGGAACCTCAACCTCGCCATCAGCGATCTCGCCACTTTCAATTTCGGTGCCCACCGCGAGACTGCCGGTTTCGGCTCGGTGGACCAAAGCCTCACCAACCGCCGCACCGACCAACTCGACAAATACAACTTTGCCGTGCAAACCGACCTCGGTCGCTTCCTCCCCGAGAAGGTGAAACTCAAAGCGCCTATCTACTACTCCTACTCGCGCGAAAAAGTAACCCCCGAATACAACCCGCTCGACCAGGATATCAAACTCGACGATGCTCTCGACCTCTGCGAGACTCAGCACGAGCGCGACAGCATCATGGCGTTTGCCGCCGAGGTGCGCACCGTGGAGAGTTTCAGTATCTCCGGACTTAAATTCGACGTTGTCAGCAAGGTGCCCAAACCTTGGGACCCCGGCAACTTCTCGTTCAGCTACTCCAGCAACAAGCAACGCTTCTCCGACCCCAATAACGTGTATGAAAACACCAGCGACTACCGCGGCAGTTTCCAATACACCTACTCCCCCTACGTGAAGCCGTTCAAGCCGTTTGCCGGCATCAAGAGCAAGAAAAAGAGCGCAAAATTTCTCAAAGACTGGGGCTTCAATTACCTCCCCGCCAACATTGCGTTCTACACCAACATTTCCCGCTACTACTACGAGCAACAAACCCGCTCCGAGGCTGACATCAATGTGCAACTGCCGGTGTCGGTGAGCAAGACTTTCCTCTGGGACCGCCAATTCAACATCTCATGGAATTTCACCAAGTCGCTCACAATGTCGTTCAACAGCAACACCACGGCACACATCGAGGAGCCGATGGGCGCAGTGAACAAGAAACTCTTCCCCGACAAATATGAAAACTGGAAAGACTCTGTGTGGACCAGCATCAAGAACCTCGGTACGCCATGGGCTTACAACCAGACTTTCACAGCATCCTACAAGGCTCCGTTCAGCCAGATTCCATTCCTCGACTACCTCACAGGCAACGTAACCTACAACGCCACCTACAAATGGGACCGCGGCGCCACAATCGACGATGTGCAGGAGGGTAACACCATCGTGAGCCAGGCTTCGTGGAATGCCGATTCGCGCATCAATTTCGAGACTCTCTACAACAAGTGGAAATTCCTCAAGGATATCAACACCCGCTTCTCCAACAGCCGCGGCAATCAACGCGCACGCCAGCCGAAGAAGTTTGAGCGGTCCTACACCCTCAAAGCCGACACCGGTGTGGTTGTAACCCACAATTTGAAGGTGAAGAAGGTGAAAATCACCGCCAAAACCACTTCCGGGAAGCCGTATGTGCTCAAGACTCGCATAATCAACGACAAGAGTTTTGAAATCCTCAATCGCGGCACCGAAAACATCAAAATCACAGTACTCGAAGACAAGAAAGAGGAGAAGAGCCTGTGGCGCAATGTGGGTGAATACTCGCTTCGCCTGCTCATGAGCCCGCGCTCGTTCTCGTTCCGCTACCGCAACACCAAAGCGATGACTATCCCGCAATTCGAGCCTTCAATCGGCGACATTTTCGGGCAGAGCACCCACTACGACGCAATGGCTCCGGGTCTCGGATTTGCATTCGGGTTTGAAGGCGAAGACTACCTCGAGAAGATTCGCGAACGCGGATGGCTCAACTGCGACCCGAACCAAACATCGCCGGCTATCTTCTCCAAGACATCGGAATTTTCATTTGAACTCAACCTCGAGCCAATCAAGGGGTTGAAGATAGTGCTCACAAGCAACCGCACCGACAACCGCACCTCGCAGATACAATTCATGTACGACGAGATGCCCACCACCTATTCGGGAAGTTATACCAAGACTCACTGCGCTATTGCCACCGCACTGGGCAGCTCGTCGGCAGACGACGGCTACCACAGCAACGCATTCGACAAGTTCCTGAGCAATATCCCCACCGTTGCCGACCGCATCGTGGGTCAATATCAAGGCTCCACCTACCCCAACAAAGGGTTCCTCTCGGGGACAGCATACGCCAATCAAGCCTTCAGCACCGAAGTGGGTAACGTGAACACTATGGGTAGCGATGTGCTCATCCCGGCTTTCGTTGCCGCCTATTCGGGCAAAAACGCCGGTTCGATTACCCTCAATCCGTTCCCCGGATTGGCGGATATGATGCCTAACTGGCGCATCACCTACGACGGGCTGTCGAAGATACCGTTCTTCAGCAAGCACTTCAAATCTGTAACTCTCACCCATGCCTATCAGTGTACCTATTCGGTAGGCTCCTACTCATCCTATCAGCAGTGGGTGTCGCTCGATGGCAGCGAACGAGGCTTCACACTCGACCAGCAGACACAACGCCCCATCCCGTCGTCGCCGTTCAACATTTCATCGGTGTCTATCACCGAGAAATTTGCACCGTTGCTCGGTGTGAACGTAACGCTCAAAAACAATATCAATGTGAACACCGAATATCGCGACAGCCGCACACTCACCCTCAACTCGGCTGCCGGACAGGTGGTGGAAGCCAACACCAAGAGCCTTGTGCTCGGTGCAGGATATAAAATTGCCAATTTCAACACATTCCTCAAGATGAAAGGTTCACAAAAAGGAATCAGCAACGACCTCACTCTCAACCTCGACTTCCAGTTCTCTAATAGCCAGGCGCTGATACGCAACATTTCCACCAACAGCGCTCAGGCTACAAGCGGAACACGCTCTATCACAATCAATTTCACAGCCAACTATGTGCTGAGCAAGAAGGTTACCGTGGGGGCTTATTTCGACCACCAAATCAACACACCGCTCATCAGTTCGTCGGCTTACCCGACAACCAACAGCAACTATGGCGTGTCTATCAACCTCTCGCTCGCAAAATAGATATAAACACCTAAAAATCAATTAATATGTCTAAAATCCATGCCAACTACTGCGGTTATTTCTCTATAAAAAACAGTGATATCGCTTTCCCGGCACCATGGCAGCCTGTTGTGGAATCGGAAAGAGACATTGCGGAATACAAGCAATACTACTACCCCGAATTTGTCGATTTCTCGCTCGGAAGCAACACAAACGGGTGCCGCCGCTACCGCCTCACTCCCGCAGAGAGCAATATCACGGTAACTCTTAAATTCGCTCCGGTGGAAATCACTGTGAAGCGAATCACCGCCTACATCATGCCTCACGACATATTGATTTACGCCATAGAGACCGAAGCCGAGGCTGACGACCTCAACACGCTCACCCTAATCACTTCCCACCTCCGCTCTATCTACAACATCGACTCAGAGCCGTCGGAGAAAACCGACCTCACCCGCTTTATCGAAACCGCCATTAACCCGGTGAAGGCTCTGTTCACCCACTTCAACGGCACGGAATGTGCAAGCGGCGACCTGGTGGAGAAAGGGAATAAATTCAAGGTGTTTCAGGTAATCGACACCCCCTTGGAGGAGTTGAGCGCCGAGGAGCGCAAAATAATGCTCTTTGAATTTGGAACGATGTCGGTTATCGGAGGCTTCAACGCCAACGACATCCATAGCATCACGCAGGAATATATGGAAGAGGTGCTCGACGGCTCCAGCATTTCCATCTACAACAACTGGTCGGGAGTCGCCCTGCTCGACTCTTTTACCATTCTCGCCTGCCAATTCAAGGAGTACAATCTCGACACATGGCTCAACGACTATTTCTCGATGATTTACATCCACAACATCTTCATCAAGTTCTATCTGTTCCGCCTCAACGAGCGTTTCCGTGCCGAGAATTGCAACACCGACGCACTTGGCACAGAATTTGCAATATTTGAGCGCAACTATTGCTTCAAGAAGATTTCCTATAACTTCTTGCCGCTTGAAATCGCTCAAATGATTGACAAAGCACTCGAAATCAACGAGGAGAAAGAGATTCTATGCCATGAAATCGAACTCGAGAACCAGCGCAACGAGAAGGAGAGCGACAAGCGAATGAACAACCTGCTGTTCTTCCTCACCTGCATCACTATGTTCTCGACTGTGTGGGATGCCACTTGTCTTTTAGACCAACTTCTCTCCTACGAAGGGGTGATGGGCGACACTGTAACCGGCTACCGCACATTCTCTTTGGCATTATCTTTGCTTATAGTATTTGTGGCATTCTTTATCTTGCGCCGCAGGAAGGAGAACAAGAAATAACTCTCAGCGATTCACCACAAATTTGATGGCGGCACCGCTCGCCACGGCAACATACACCCCCGGGAGCAGATGTCCGACCGGGATTACCGCGGCATCGCTCTCGGCACACATCATGCCCGATACGGAATACACCCGCACCGTGCCGGCGGCATTGAGGAGCGATTTGGCGGCGCTGTCGTAGCGGATGGCATCGTGGATTTCCACACCCATTGTCGAAGCGAGGCTCAGCACCTTCTCAAGCCCTGCCGCCGAATCGATTTTGCCATAGCCCCATCGCTCGGGATTGGCATCGACGAAAGCGTCGCGCACGGCTGTGCTCGCAAGTATCTCCTTCACCATCGCCGGGGTGAGTTGCGGATAGGCTTGCAGCCATGTGGCGACAATCCCGGCAACAGCGGGAGTTGCCATCGAGGTGCCTTGATCCACACCCCACAGATTGGTGCGACCGTCGGCAATACGTTCCTCGACCACCATTTTTCGCATTGCGCCATCGGGCGAAAAGGCTCGGCTGTCATAACTGCTGAAACCGCTGATTACCATCCTTCCGGGAGCGCAAATATCGGGGCGCGACACTCCGACCGCTGATTACCATCCTTCCGGGAGCGCAAATATCGGGGCGCGACACTCCGCGCGCGTCGGGTCCGTAAGATGAGAAATAACTGATTGCCTCGGGATTGGCATCGTAAGACACCAGCGAATAGCGGTCATCGCCCAAGATGTTGCTGCAATAGATGCGGCTGTTGTATGCCCCAACGCTGATGGATTTTTCACCGCAAGCCATCGAACTAATCGAACCTTGCGGCGTACCGGGGGTGTATCCGTCGAGATACAGATA
Source organism: Bacteroidales bacterium (assembly GCA_004557195.1). GTDB lineage: Bacteria > Bacteroidota > Bacteroidia > Bacteroidales > Muribaculaceae > W0P31-042. The sequence continues at coordinate 13,923 of SFER01000042.1, forward strand.
TCGGAACACCGAGTTGCTGTCGCTCCACACATTCACGTGTTCCGATTCCGCCGCATTCACCCACAGTGCCACATAGGTGTTGTTGAAATCGGTGAGCGCGCCCTCGATTTCGATATACACCTCATATTGCCCCTCTACCGGCGATGCCACAGCGGATATGCGTCCACCGAACAGCGACGCGAGGGCTGCATCGCAGGCGGAATCAAGCGCCAATTCGGGGGATGAGTCATCGACCACAGCCCGATACAACGGTTTTCCCGATGCATCGACTATCGCTATCGTTACCGACAGGGGCTTGTCGCTGTCGCCCCACACATCTATTGCCGTTGCAAAATCTTCACGCCAACGGTTGTCGCACACGAGGGTGCGCAGCGTGTCCTCGCGCCCGAATGTGTGCGAGATATGTAGGTTGTTATGCCCGGTGTTGCCGGCAGCGAGAAACACGAGCCGCCCCTCCCCTGCCATACGGTCGATAAACCGCGCACAGATGTCGTTCTCGTTGTGCGGACCGAGGTAGGAACTGAGGCTGAGGCTCACCACAGCCGGGCGATTGAGCCGCCGTGCCTCGTCGAACACATAGGCTATCGCATTGAGCACATTCACATCGGTGAGGTTGCGCGAAGCCACCGCCACAATATCGGCTTCGGGAGCATACCCGTAGTATTTGTTGCCGAAGAATGAACCTACCGCCGTGGAAATGGTATGAGTGCCGTGGGAATAATCGATGGTGTCGGCAGTGAGCGTCGGCACATCGGCAGCGCCGTATTCCGAGCCGGGAAGCGTCTCTCCGTCGATTGTGGGCGGAATGCCGGTGTTGTCATCGGGAAGATACACTTTGAGAAAGCGCGTGTTGCCCGAGGCATCGACAAATTCGGGGTGGTTGAAATCCACACCGAGGTCGAGTGTGCCGTAAATAACGCCTTTGCCGGTAAACGGACTCTTGCCGGGAGCGTATGATGTGAAATGACGAGAACAGATGCGCGAACTGTCGTTCTCCACTCTCAGCCGGCGCGCAAAACTGATGGTGCAAGGAATATTCCGCTCTATCTCGGCTATTCGAGAAAGCGGGATGCGCACGGTAGCCATCTCACCGGCAACGGCATAGATGGTAACTCCGTAATTGCCAAGCAATTCCAAATCTTCTTTGTTGTCGAGCATCAACACGGCATCGACAGCCCCGTTTGGAGTGCCGTAGGCTCTTTCCACACCGGGATTCAGCAAGGCAAGCCTCGATTGTGGGGTGAGCACCGCATTGGTGTAAAGCCACATCAGCACGGCGATAATCATCAATCGGCTCCTCATGAATGCATCAGAGTTTGACGCCAAACATGTGGCGAACCAACAATCTTATCACTTTCTCATACCACCCGAAGCAGTCTTTCGACCCCACGGCGGATATCATAGCCTCGGTTGCGAAATCGTCAACCGATTTTTCGTTGAGCAACGACCACATGAGGAAATTGCCGAAACGATGTGTGAGAAGGTCGGAAAGCGTCTCTCCACTCGGATTGTAATTGAGAATCTCCTCGCGGTAGGACTCAATACCGGGGAAATGGATGTCGAGTATCTCCTTGCGGATGAAATTGTTTATCTCGTCGGGGAAATAGTTCTTGGCGGTGCTGAAAAGATTGCCAATCAGTTTCACCAAGTCGAATTGATAGCACCCGGCGCGGCTCAGAGATATGCTATCGAATTCCGCAACCGATTCCACGGTCGAGAATTTCGCCATTAGGTATTTCACAATGTCGAGTGCAGTGTGGATATAGCCGAAATCGGTAATCAATTCCGAAACATTTTCCACGATGTGATACAGGAGTTCCTTGTCGCGTGTAGCCACAGCCTCATCGATCAATTCATACATCAACGGGGCGGCATGAGCATCGCCTTCGTGAGCCACACCATCCCCTTTATGGGCGCAATACACCACGCAATACCAGTTGAGCACATTGCGCTTGTAGAGTCCGGTGGGGTTGGCGCGGTGGCTGTTCCTCGCCTTGAAAAGTCCGCGGCAACGCTTGGTCCAGTCGCGGCTCTCGGCGGTGTAGAAGTCGAGCAATTCCTTGCAGTCATCAGGAAGATACACCGCTATCTGATACAGGGAGTAAAGCACCGACATTTGAGTGTAGTCCCACCATCTGCTTTGGCGATATTCGGGAGTGAAAATCTTGCGCACGAGCGGAGCCACATTGTCCCACTTGCTGCTTCCCATCACCACCAATATTCGCTCGCAACCGAAATAGGTGAAACTGTCGCCGGTGTGATATGCCGAAAGTATTACCGGCACAAATCGAGCAAAACGCTCCTCTTCGGATCGACATTCGGGCGAATCGGGCTGTGAGGCAAAGCGCCGGAAATGATGCAAGAAACTAATGAGGGTCGGCATCTTGTCGCGGCTCCAATCTTCCGCGCCGGAGGTAACCGGAATCACCGAGGAATCCCAGAACTGCTGGTATTCAACCGCATTGTTGACATAGTCGGACTGGAATGTAATCTGCTTGCGCATAATGATTTGCAACAACGGCATAACCAACCTCACGATGTTGAAATTGAATGTGAAATAGCGCATTACGCCGTTAATCTCGTCGAGCAACAATGCCGCTTGCTCTCGGTCGTGATATGTAACGAGGGCGTCGATGAGCAGCAGCACGCACAACCGCGTGGCGGTTTCGAGGAAGAAAACAAGGCGGTTTCGCAAGCGTCGCACAACGGCATTTACCACGATGTTGTGCGATTTTATCACGGCATACATCTCGCGCACTATCATCACCGAGAGGTTTTCGGCAAGCGGGGTGTTGTCGAGGGTGTATTTCTTGTTGGAAAGGTAGTAGCAATACATGCAGGCATCGTTGCGCACCTCGATGATATTGTCGCTCATGATGCGCCACAGCATCTCCATGGCATCGTGGGAATAGAGTTTGCCGGCAAAATAATCGGTGAGGAGGATGCCGTTGATTAGGCTCACCGAGGCGAGTTGGCGCAAGTGCATCACCGGACTGAGGCTTCGCGAGAGCCGCTTGTGCTCCTCGATAGTGGCATCGTCGGCATTATTGCTCTCGATGCGCGCTGTTACGGCATTGAAGCGTTCTGTAAGAGCCTCGCCACCCTCGACATTATAACTCACCATCTTGTCGAGAAGCGAAAATATCTCATTCTCATAGTTTTCTCGCACCATGGAGTCGATGGTGTCGGTTACAAGTTGCATCACCTTGTAGTCGTCGCGGTTTTCTATTGCGCAAGCATCCGAGGAACACCACATTCACCGCTGCGCTATTGAGCAGCGACACATAGTCGATATTCCCTGCTGTGGTTGTGCGAAGCACATCAGCCATAGCATATTCGAGGAATCGCTCATATACAAACTGTATGTTTGCGACATCTTCCCCTGCCCTTCTGCCTTCGCGCAAAATGGGGCGTTCCGCCTTATTGAGCAATTCGGCGTAGGCGATGGTAATGCCGTCTTTCTTATAAATGAGTGTTGCAAGATGGTGCAAAGGATGTTTTGGCTCGGAATAAGCCTCGCGG
>SFER01000241.1 GCA_004557195.1 Bacteroidales bacterium
ATAGCAGTTTTTTGCGGCCATATACTGAAAAGTGGTGTCGGGACGTTGGTTTCCAAAGGAGATAACGGAAACAAGGTGTATCAGATGTTGGCAAATTTCCAACGTGGTGTGGAAGGTAGCAAATTGGGCGGAGAGGGCTACTTGCGCATTGTGTCTTTTAACCGAAAGACAAAGCAAATAGATGTAAAAACCTATTCCACATGGAATAAAGCCTTTCATCCATCGGAGCATCATAATTTTGTATTCGATGACGTAGATTTCGAGGGCTATTTCGATAAAGAAGCAAAATAAATTTCTTAAATTCAATCAGATTTCCCTCCTTTACCTCTTACCCTTACCTATATTAAAACCAAGGTTAAAACCCTGAAACCTCAGCCCCATCAGGCGAGCGTCTGCGAGCCACTCCGAGTGCTCCGATTGGTTCGCTGACGCTCACCTCAAGAGCGACGCGGCGGCTGCCGATTGGCGCAGCGCAGCGTCCACCCTCTCTAACCTCTAACCCCTAACCCTACGTTAAATCAAGGTTAAATCGCCAAAATCGGCGCGTTTTGCATTTTCCGCCGCTCCCACCATGCTAACTTTGCCACCGAGATGCTCCACAAGCCCACATCGCATAGGGGGTGCCGCCGGAGGGGACGGCATGGGTTGCGACACGAGCCACGGCGCGTCTCCGCTCCTTGACATGATGTCGCCCATAAAAAACACCCGGAGCCGAAGCCCCGGGTGCTCACTTCTTATGACTAAAAATTTACTTTATTTTCAGCACTTCGTTGCCCATGCGCACGATGTATGAGCCGCGCGGCAATGCCACCTCGGTGGCTCCCATGCCGATTGACACGCTCGCCGCAAGGCGTCCGTCGAGGGTGTAGATTTCACATTTATCCACATCGGCGCCGGCACATTCCACCACAAGCGAGCCATCTTTCCAGTAGGCGCGCGATGCCGGAAGGTCTGCCGATACCACTCCGCTAAAGTCGTTGGTCTCAATGAAATTGGTAAAGCGATTCCAACCTGCAGTTGCCTGATAGTTGGCTTTGCTACCTATCGGAATGTAAATCGGTGTCTCCACCGAAATAGCCCCGAATGGTGTGCCACCCATTGCGTTGATGTCGTCATTGCCGCCACACAGCGGTGCAAACGCTGCCTTGCTATAAATAGCCTTCAATGTCGATGTGTAAAAACTGTTTTTTCCCAGATACAACACTGTCGAGGGAATCACAATCTTCTCGAAATCACAATTATAAAAGGCAATATCGTCTATTGTCGTTACACCTTCGGGAATATCTACGTTTATCAACTTATCACAATTGTAGAATGCCTCTTTTCCTATCTCCTTTATCGTTGACGGAAATTTCACCTCCTCAAGTGCGATACAGTCGCTTGCCAATCCTTCGGGCACGGTCTCCAGCCCCTCTCCAAGGGTCAATTTCTTCATAGCGGTGCATGTTCCGAAGATTGCGTATCCCACCTCCTTTAGAGTTCCGGGTATTACAGCTTCCTCAATCTCTTGGCTTCCGGCGAATACTTCCGTTCCCAATTGCTCTACTCCTTCGGGGAGAATCACCGATTTTATCGCTGTTTGGTAGAATGCCGCATTACCTATAGATTTCAAGGTGCTTGGAAATTCAACGCCCTGCAATTCGTGGCAGTCTTGAAAACAACCCCTTTCAAGAGTGGTAAGACCCTCGGGGAGAACCACATTGCCGGTGAGTGAATAACAACGTAAGAAGGCAGAATTGCTTATAGTTTTAAGTCCGGATGGTAGTTCAAGGCTCTCCAATTCAGTACGGCAAAAAGCCAAACTGCCTATTTCTTGCAAATTGTCGGGGAGAACAATCTTGCGTAGTTTGAGATGTATCGTCTTATTCTCAACAATTTGGCTTTTTGAATTATAAAACGCATAATCCGGTATTCTTTGACCTTCAATTTGTGCCTCTTTTAGGTCGATAACCGTAAGTTTCCCATAGAAGCACTCATGCCACATCGTTGCAAAATCATCTTTGTTGACAGGTCCCTTAACCACAAGTGTGTCTATTTTATCCACATTGTCGCCAATCACCGTGAGCAACTGTCCCGGTTCGGTTACATTAGCTTCAAATTTCACGCCCTCTGCGCGCAGTGCAACCGCCGATATTGCAACTGCAACTAATAAAAATAATCGTTTCATAAAGCAGTATTTTTTAGATTTTTGTGCAATTTATTAATAATTATTGGAATAA
>SFER01000242.1 GCA_004557195.1 Bacteroidales bacterium
CCTCAACGAGTTTAGTAACAGTGGGGATGCTCAAATCGAGCACCTTGGCAAGGTCGGTGAGGGTGGAATTGCTATTGTAGATGTAATACGTAATTATACGCTTTTTCAAAAGCGAATTTTTATTCCCCTTTTCTAATTCTTCTAATAGATTCTTAGTCATAGCAGGTATTTTAGGTGAAAATTTTGCGTAGAAGTTTAGATTGCAAAGATAATGAAATAATTGAGTTGTGTTACGGATAAAATCCTCTAAAAATAGCCATAGAATATTAAATAATATTAAAAATGCAATTGTCCATTATATTTTAGAAAAATTACTCGGAATTTAAGAAAAAAGGAGTATATTTGTAAAAAGTTTATTAGATGATGTGTGCTTATGGCGCATTTACCTAAACAACTATTGAGTTAAAGTGCAAAAAACAACTAAATTACGGTCATTTAATAAAAATATTTAGAAAATATTTGGCTTTATCGAAATATTCTTATTAACTTTGCGCCGTCAAAGAAACAAAAACTTAAATTAAACGCTAAATGCCTGAAATGCTTGCATTAAAAAGACACTTCACCCTAATAGTAATCATGTTGATGATTGCCACCGGCATCGACGCTTCCAACTCGCGTTGCGGATGCGATGTCTTGGTGGTGGGCGGAGGCGCAAGCGGCATTGCGGCAGGCGTGGAGTCGGCGCGTCTCGGCGCATCGACAATGATAGTGGAGGAAACTCCATGGCTTGGCGGAATGCTCACCTCGGCAGGAGTGAGCGCCATCGACGGTAACTTCCGCCTTAGAGCCGGTTTTTGGGGCGAATTTTTGGATTCACTTATAAAGTATTATGGCTCACCCGAGGCATTGAGTACAGGATGGGTAAGTAATGTGTTGTTTGAGCCGAAGGTGGGCAATATAATACTTGACAGCATAGCGGCAGCCGAGCCGCATTTACGCATCGAGCGCGAAACGGTGGTTACATCCCTCCGTCGCGACGGGCAAGGCTGGATTGCCACCGTGAAAGGCGCCTCGGGCGTGTATGAAATCGCTTCGCGCGTGGTGATTGATGCCACCGAACTCGGCGATATTGCCAAAATGGCGGGCGTGAAATACGATATAGGCATGGAAAGCCGCCTCGACACAGGCGAAGATGTCGCCCCGCTCGAGGAAAACGGCATAATTCAAGACCTCACCTACGTTGCCATCCTCAAAGATTACGGAACCGACGCCACAATAGAGCGCCCCGAGGGCTATAACCCCAACCTCTATGCCTGTTGTGCCGTGAACGACCTCTGCGTAAACCCCTCCGAGCCCGACCGAATGTGGAGCAAGGATATGATGATTTCCTACGGCAGACTCCCCGGAGGAAAATATATGATAAACTGGCCCATCGAAGGGAATGACTACTATCTCGACATCATCGAAATGACACCCGAGCAGCGTGCCGAGGCTCTCAAGAAAGCCAAGCAGCACACCCTCGGTTTCGTCTATTTTATACAGCACGAACTCGGCTTCAAGAACCTCTCGCTCGCCGACGACGAGTTTCCCACAGCCGACCGTCTCCCGTTCATCCCTTATCACCGCGAGAGCCGCCGCATCCATGGCAAGGTGAGATTTGGCTTGAATCACATCACAACCCCCTACGACACCAAGCAGCCTCTCTACCGCACCTCTATCGCGGTGGGCGACTATCCCGTGGATCACCACCACGCGCGCTACACCGGCAGCGAGGCTCTGCCGCGCCTCTACTTCCATCCCGTCCCCTCGTTCGGGCTCCCGCTTGGATGCCTCATCCCCGAAAAACTCGACAATTTCATTGTGGCAGAAAAATCTGTCTCGGTGTCCAACATAGTAAATGGAACCACCCGTTTGCAGCCGGTGGTAATGCAGATAGGAACCGCAGCCGGAGCACTTGCCGCCCTCGCAACAGGGCAGCGGGTGCCTGTGTCGCGGGTTGATGTGCGCGACGTGCAGCGTGCAGTGCTCGATGCCGGCGGCTACATTATGCCGCTCCTCGATGTGGAGAAAGATTCACCGCTGTTTAAGCCCTACCAACGTATCGCATCCACAGGAATCCTCCGAGCCGAAGGCAGGAATGTGGGATGGAGCAACCAAACTTGGCTCCGCGCCGACACACTGCTCTATCATCACGAACTCGATGGCTTTAAAGAGTTTTACCCCGAAACCCGCCGATTCAAGGGTAGGGGAGAAGTTACCGTGGCGCAAGCGTC
>SFER01000243.1 GCA_004557195.1 Bacteroidales bacterium
AATGCCGGGAAGTTGAAAATCGAGGAATACAAGAAAGTGTTGCTTGAGCGCTGGGAGGAGTTGCCTCCGATTTTTGCCACCTCATCGGAGGATGGTCGAGGTCGCGACGAAATTCTCGACTATATCGAGCAAATCAATACTTCGTTAAAAAGTTGACTATAAGCGAGATATAAAAACGCACATCGCCGGTGTTCGTGCCGTGATGTGCGTTTTATATATTCTTGCTGCTTAGAATGGGTAGCCGGAGATGTATCTCTGGAGTTGTTCCAAGTTTTTCTCGCGAGTTGCGCCCATGATAAGGAACCAATCGATAATTGTCCAAATGCCTAAACCTCCGCCGGTGAGAAGTTTGCCCACACCGAGACCAATGTCTCCGATAAAGAAGCGGTCAACACCAAGCGAGCCGAGGAAAATAGAGAGGATAAGAGCCAGGGTGGGGTCCTTGAATTGGATTGAGTTCACGAGATTCCATTGTTGTGGCGCCAATCTTATCAGTTGCTCGCGAATAAACGGGATTTTTTCGGCAGGGAGATACTTGTTGTTCTGCATGATAAACATATCAACAGCCTGAGTGTCATCACCTTGCATCTGTGGACTCGGTTGCGGTGGAATCTGTCGTGCGGCATTGACGTTGTTCTGAAGCCTATAAATATCGAGCGGGTAATTGCCCAATGTAACGCCGTCGCCTACTTTTATATAGGTTTCTACATCTGTGATGCGTTTGCCATTGACATAGGTTCCGTTTTTTGAGTTCAAATCGCGAATCGAAATTCTGCCATCGCTATGGAAAGTGAGAATTGCGTGCATGCTCGACACTACCGGAGAGTCGATAACAAAGTCGTTACGCGAGCTGCGACCTATTTTTATCTGTTTCATGTTATGTTCTATTAGGTGATATATTAGTAAGGTCTTCCTCCCGCCCACATTACTAATTGTTGGAAGTTCTTTTCTCGAGTTGCATCCATAATAAGGAACCAATCGACGATTGCCCACACACCACATCCGCCTGCTGTGAGCAATTTTCCGATTCCGAGACCGATGTCGCCAATTAAAAAGCGGTCGATACCAAATGAACCGAGGAAAATCGAGAGGATTAGGGAGATTGTGGGGTCTTTGAATTGTATAGTAGAGATAAGTCCCCATTTAGATTCGTCAACCATCATGAGTTGCTGGCGTATGTAAGGAAGTTTCGATGGAGGTAATTCCTTACTATGCATCATGATGAACATATCAACTTTTTGCGCGTCCATAATAGTTTTTTAATGTGATATGCAAAATAACCTAAAAAAGTTGTAAGATGCAAATTTCAAAGGAGGAAATTGCACTTTTGCGACAATTTTATTGCAAAATTTATTTTCGGGGGTCGGTGATGGTCCAGTCGGTGATGTTGCGGGCTTCGGTGCTGAAGTTTACGCCAACTTTCACTACCGGGAGATTTAGCAAGGCGAAGCGCTTGTCGTATTGCTTCAACTCAATTTGCTCCATCGCCGCCTCGGCTGATTTATTCAGCTTTATTTCGATGATATAGAGCGCCTGTGGAGCATGGAGCACCAAATCCACTCTGCCCTTGGCTGTGTGCACCTCCACATCGAGGTAGAATCCCATCAGCGAGAAGATTATGTATAGCATTTGCTGGTAGTGCCCCTCCGAATTCGCGTTGTCGCAATAAGGCACAGTGTCGAGGAATGTCTGCAAGAAGCGTATTGCGCCATCCATATCATCCTCTTCGATCATTACTGCCATATTTCCGAGCAACGGATTCCATTTACCGATGTCCGTGTTGACATATTTCGGGAATAGAGACTCCATTAAGCCGATTCTCACCTCGTTGTTCGGGATATCGAGTGTGTAGCATTTGATTTTTGAGTTGTAGTCCTTGATTGTGAGATAACCACTTTGGTAGAGCAACGGAGTGAGACTTGTAAGACGCTCGGCAGGCGCGTCAAAGCCCAAAGACCCTACGCTCTGCGGACCGAGTTCTGATGGCTGCACGTTGAATTTGCGCATCATCTCGATGAGGTATGTTGGCGTGCCGCTCCCAAACCAGAAGTTGTCCAATTTCTTACGTCCGAGCGCATTTAGCAAGCTGAATGGATTGAAGATATCGGGTGAAGGCCATGTGAAATGGTAGCCATCATAGCGATATGCCAATTCTTCAACCATTTCATCGTGAGTTTTCCCCTCTGCCTCTGCCAATGCATCA
>SFER01000244.1 GCA_004557195.1 Bacteroidales bacterium
GCTGTAATGTTTAAAAGAGCAACAGTACCATCATCATCTGGCACTGTAATTGATGACTTATCGGAAGATAAATAATTAGAAGTACCAATAGAATTGGCGGCTCCTCTCTCCGGATTTTGTTGAATGTTGGAGAACTCGCAACCCATTAGTTTTGTTTGGTCGCTTGATAAAATAATGTATTTACAGCCACCTTCAAGTTCGGATAATGACGTAATAAGTTGATAGGTAGCAGCATTGGCATAAAATGCCGAAATGATGGCAAATAATGTGATCAGCTTTTTCATAAATTATATATTTATTATTTATTTGGTTAATTCTTATCGCAATCGGGGAGAGCGCTTTCTATTACCTTATAGCTTTCTTCCATAACTGCATCGATATTATCGGCATTAATGTCGATTGGTTTGTGGATAGTGAGGTGGATATGTCCAGGTTTGATTAGATAAGTGGTGCGGGGCATCACTTTGAAGGAACCATCAATAGTAACAGGCACAATAGGCAGGTTGAAGTCGATAGCGAGTTTGAATGCTCCGCGCTTGAAAGGACGCATTTTCCCGGTCCAAGAACGCGCGCCTTCGGGAAACACGACGAGCGACAACCCTTGTTTCAATCTCTCCTTTGCTTCTTGCATGGTGTGTGCCACACCCGATGCCGACTTGTTGTCAACAAAAATCTGTCCCGACACTTTGCACGCAGAGCCTACAAATGGGATGTTCCCAAGGCTTTTTTTCATCATCCAGCGGAAATTGTGATTCAGGTAACCGTAGATTGAAAAGATGTCATAAGCCCCTTGATGGTTGGCAATAAAAACATAGGAGGTTTTCTTGTCGATGTTCTCGCTGCCGGAAACCATTACTCTTACAAACATCAGGAGGCAGAACAATTTGCCCCATAGCCGAGGCGGGTGGTATCCCCACCATGTTCCGGAGCCGAGGTAAGAGCCGATTATTGTAGCAAGCGCCACAATTATTGTGGCAACGACAATAATCGGTGCCGCGATGCACCATTGGTAGATAAATAGCAATACTTTCATTTTGATGATGTTCCTAAATATTTTGAGATGAAATTATAGCAGTTTTATAAGTTCAATCACCACCTCGGTTGTGGCGCGGTCGATAACTCTTGCTCTATTGCCGGGGAAGTGCTTGCTCCACACTCTGATTTTATCATTGCACTTCACAGCCATACACACTGTCCCCACAGGCTTGTCGGGGGTGCCTCCCGCAGGACCCGCTATTCCCGAAGTCGCTATCGCACAATCGCAATTAAGAGCCGAAGCCACACCATTGCACATCTGCTCGACAACCTGGAGGCTTACGGCACCATATTTTTCAAGGTCGTCTCCCGAGACCCCAAGAAGGTGTCGCTTAACATCATTGCTATATGAGACGATTGTGCCTTGATAGTAGTCGCTTGAGCCGGCAATCTCTGTGATTTCGTGTGCTATGTTACCACCGGTGCAACTTTCTGCCGTGGCGAGGGTGTATCTATGTGCGCGAAGTTTGTCGCCAAGGATCTCAAACACCGTTTTATCCTCGGTGGCGATAATCTTATTGCCAATAATTGATTTTAGCATATCCGACAGTCGCATCATTTCATCGTTGAGCAACTTTGCATCGCTATGCTGCCCTGTGAGGCGAAGCCTTATTACACCCGGCTTGGGAAGGTAGGCGAGATGGATAAAATCGGGCATCTGCTTTTCAAATTCATCGAGAGCCATCGCTAAAACCGACTCGCTATAGTCGATTACAACAAAGGTGTGGTGCTCGATGTTGGTATCGCTTGCGAATCGCTTGATGAGTTGAGGAATGACTTCGGTTTCCATCATTATTTCGGTTTCAAATGGCACACCCGGCATGGAAACAAGCACTTTCCCGTCTTTCTCAAACCACATTATCGGGGCGGTGCCCACTTTGTTTTGTATCACCCGACATGAAGATGGCACATCGGCTTGTGCCGCGGTGAGAGGATTGATTTTCAAGTGCCTTTTTTCTACAACTTCGAGCACATTTGCCTCGGTTGCCTTGTCGTGAATCATCTCTCCTCCGAAAATTTGACGTAAAGTCTCTTTTGTGATGTCATCTTTGGTGGGACCTAAGCCTCCGGTGGTGAGAATCAGGTTGCTTTCGGCAAAAGCCGAGACAGTCTCTTTCCAGCCCTCGGGGAAAGGAAAGTTGAACCATCCGCCTCGGCCCGCCATCT
>SFER01000043.1 GCA_004557195.1 Bacteroidales bacterium
GAACGTCGTCTCGCCGAATATGTAGGCAAGGAAGACGCTATGCTTTATTCGACAGGTTTCGGAACAAACCTTGGTGTGGTTTCCACTATCACCGGTCGTGAAGATTACGTGATTCTCGATGAGCAAGACCACGCTTCGATTATCGAAGGTCGCCGCTTGTCGTTCTCCTCTCCTTTAAAATATAAGCACAACGACATGGCGTCTCTCGAGGAGCAACTCAAGAAATGTCCTGCCGACAAGGTGAAACTTATCGTAACCGACGGCGTGTTCTCGATGGAGGGCGATGTAGCCAATCTTCCCGAGATTGTTCGCCTCGCAAAGCAGTACAATGCCAGTGTGATGGTCGATGAGGCTCACGGTATCGGAGTCTTTGGCAAGGGCGGACGTGGCACTTGCGACCATTTCGGTGTTACAAAAGATGTCGATCTCATCATGGGCACATTCAGCAAGTCGTTTGCTTCGCTTGGTGGGTTCATCGCTTGCGACAAGACTATCACCAACTTCCTTCGCCACCACTCTCGCTCATACATCTTCACTGCGAGCATCACACCTGCTGCAACAGCAGCCGCCAATGCCGCTCTCGATATTATGATTAATGAGCCTGAGCGTCAGCAAAACCTTTGGGATCTCACTCACTTCGCTCTCGAAGGATTCCGCGCAATGGGTTGCGAGATTGGACACACTTCCACTCCGATTATCCCGCTTTACATCCGCGACAACTACAAGACATTCACCGTAACTCGCGACCTCCTCGAAGAGGGCGTGTTTGTCAATCCGGTGGTTTCTCCTGCTGTCGCTCCCCACGACACTCTCATTCGATTCAGCCTCATGGCTACTCACACCAAAGAACAGGTTGCTACTGCTCTTGAGAAAATCGAGAAAGTGTTCAAGCGTAACGAGATTTTGAAATAACCTCCTCCTCGAGGTCGGTTCCCGAAATACATAGTGCGCCGCGGTTTTATCCCCCGGCGCATTTATTCACAAAAACTGAGGCGGTTTTTGAATCCAAATTTTCTAAAAAACTGAAAATATTGTAATTTCCTGTTGTAAAATTTGGTTTATTGTTTAAAAATTGCTTACTTTGCACTCTGTTTTGAGGAAGTTAATAGAAACAAATAAAAACAATATAGAATCATGGCAAAAAGTTGTCAAATTACAGGTAAGACTGCGATGAGCGGAAACAACGTATCGCACTCTAAAAGAAGAACAAAACGTGTCTTCAACGTTAACTTGTTCACCAAGAAATTTTTCTGGGTTGAGCAGCAGATTTGGATAAGTTTGACTTTGTCTGCAGCAGGGCTTCGCACTATCAACAAACTTGGTTTGGATGCCGCTATCAAGCAAGCCGCAAGCAAAGGATATCTAACAGAGTTAAAAACAGTAGAAGAATAAGCAATGGCAAAGAAAGCGAAAGGTAATAGAGTACAAGTTATTCTCGAATGTACCGAGCACAAGAACAGTGGTATGCCGGGTACTTCGCGTTATATTACCACCAAAAACAGAAAGAATACCACAGAAAGATTGGAATTGAAAAAATACAACCCAATCCTTAAGCGAGTTACAGTTCACAAAGAAATCAAATAATAACACTACACTATGGCAAAGAAAACAGTCGCTACACTTCAAACCGGTGAAGGACGTACATATAGCAAGGTTATTAAGATGGTGAAATCACCCAAAACCGGTGCTTATGTATTCAAAGAAGAAATGATGCCTAACGATGCTGTTAAAGACGCATTGAAATAATTAGGATTTCCTTGAAAACTTATTGATGCCCCCTGACTTTAATGTAAAGGGGGTTTCGTTTTTATTAATGTGCCATTAATGCCTTGCAAGGTTTCAATCATTATCGCCGTTAAGAATGGGGAGCGGTTTATCGCTCACACTCTCGAATCGATTCTGGCTCAAGACTATCCCCATATCGAATGTGTTGTCGTGGACGGCATGTCGTCCGACGGCACGCTCGATGTCGTGAAGTCGTTTGAACCCCGTTTTGCAGGGCGGCTCAAGTGGGTGTCCGACGACGATTCCGGAATGTACCAGGCTATCAACCGTGGCATATCTCTCTCCTCCGGCAACCTGCTCGGAATCCTCAATTCCGATGATTTTTATCACCGACCCGACTCGGTGAGCACGATTGTGAAGAGGCTCGAGGTGGGCGATGTCGATGCCGTGTATGGCGATGTGCGTTTTGTACGCGGCAACGACCTCGACAACACTGTGCGCCTTTACTCCTGTCGAGGTTTCCGCAACTGGATGTTCCGCATCGGCGACCAGCCTGCACATCCCACTTTCTTCACATTCCGCAAGCATTTCGACTCCCTCGGTGGTTATAACGAGGGCTTTAGAATCGCAGGCGATTTCGAACTTATGCTCCGTTTCATCTATCGCAACCGCTTGAAAACGGCATATATTCCCGAAATCCTTGTTACTATGCGCACAGGTGGCTTTGGCAACTCTGTCGAAAATTGTTTCACTCGTAAAAATAGCGAGATTCTGCGTGCCTGCCGCATCAATGGTGTTTTCTCCTGCTATCCGATGCTCTTTCTCCGCTATTTCAAGAAGATTACACAATATTTATTTAAAGGATAGCGATAATGAAATTTTTCAAGCGAACATCTTTTGAGCCTTCGGCGTGGGCATCGTTTGTCCCGGTGCTGTTTCTCATCGTTACGCTTGTCGTGATAATCATTAGGTATGGCGCCGATGCGGTGTCGAGCATGAGCCAGATGATTCTGCTCTCCGCTGCTGCGCTTGCATTGATTATTTCTTACACGTTCTATCCTCGTCGGTTCCTCTCCATCAAAACCGGGTTGCGCAAAAGTGCATCGCAGATACTCCCCGCGCTCCCCATTTTGTTGCTCATCGCCACGATGTCGGCAACATGGATGCTCGGCGGGATTGTCCCTTCGCTCATCTATTACGGACTTTCATTCCTGGAGCCGGGCACATTCCTCATGCTCACTTGCGCTGTGTGTAGCATCATTTCGGTGCTCACAGGCAGTTCTTGGACAACATGCGCCACTATCGGTGTGGCATTTATGGGAATAGGCACAGTGATGGGATTCTCTCCCGGCTGGGTTGCCGGTGCCGTTATTTCGGGCGCATATTTTGGCGACAAAGTTTCCCCGCTTTCCGACACCACGGTGCTTGCTGCATCCACCTCGGGAGTGAAAATGTTTGACCATATCCGCTATCTCATGACCACCACCATCCCTGCTATGGGAATAGCGCTCATCGTATTCCTCGCCAAGGGGCTTCTCACCACCGACATCGCAGTTACACAAGAAACCGAACTTATGGGCGCTCTTTCTGCCACATTCAACATAGCGCCATGGCTTATGCTCGCTCCGGTAATCACCTGCTTGCTCATAGTGCTGCGGGTTAATGTGCTTCTCACTCTAGGCTTGAGCACCATCCTCGGTCTGTGCGGCTTGTTTTTCACTCAATTCCACATTGTGCCTGCAATACTTGGCGTAACAAGCGTCGATACCGCGATGTGTGTCGAGGCGGCGATACGGCTCCTCTGCGTTGGCACCTCGATAGAAACCCACAATGCCTTGCTCAACGACCTTGTTGCCACCGGTGGCATCGAGGGGATGCTTGGCACAATCTATTTGATTCTAAGTGCGATGGTGTTTGGCGGTGTGATGCTCGGAACCGGTATGCTTGGTGCCATAACTCGCAACACCCTGCGTGGATTGCGCCGTCGCCGCTCCATTGTGCCTGCAACAATCGGCACCGGATTCTTCATGAACTGCTGTTCGGGCGACCAATATCTTTCGATAATCGTTACGAGCAACCTCTACAAGAACCTTTACAAGCAAAACGGGTTGCCTCCCAAGTTGCTTGGACGCTCCCTCGAGGACTCCATCTCGGTTACCTCCGTCCTTATCCCATGGAACTCCTGCGGTATGACTCAATCCACCGTGCTCGGGGTGCCCACACTCGTCTATCTCCCGTATTGCTTCTTCAACTATCTCTGCCCGCTGATTTCATTGGCAATGGTGCTCGGCGGACATCGCATTCTCGGCGCCATCGTCAATCGCACCCGCTAACATCTTGCCTGTTTCAAGGATTTTTTGTAAGTTTGCAGTTTAATTTGAAAGAGGCAAGATGGATAAATTTATATTGGTAAAAGGCGCGAGAGTCAACAATCTCAAAAACATCGATGTTGCAATTCCACGCAATAAATTTGTGGTGATAACAGGGCTTTCCGGCTCCGGCAAATCATCATTGGCATTCGACACTCTTTATGCCGAGGGGCAACGGCGCTATGTCGAGTCTCTTTCATCCTACGCCCGACAGTTCCTCGGGCGCATGAGCAAGCCCGAATGTGATTTCATCAAAGGGCTTCCGCCGGCAATAGCCATCGAGCAGAAGGTGGTAACTCGCAACGCTCGCAGCACCGTGGGCACATCCACCGAAATATACGACTATCTGAGAATGCTTTTCGCGAGGGTGGGGAAGACCATTTCGCCGGTGAGCGGCGATGTGGTGAAAAAGCACACCCCCGAGGATATCATTAATTGTGTCCTCAATTATCCTGAGGGCACTCGCTTCGCTCTCGTTTCTCCTATCGTCATAAAGCAGGGCCGCACTGTGGCTCAGCAACTCGAAGTGCTTATGAAAGAGGGCTTCTCACGCCTCGAGAACAACGGAAATTTTGTCGATATCGCCGATTGCATGTCGATGACCGACCTCTCGGGCTACTCGTTGCTCATCGACCGCATGAGCGTGTCGCTCGGCAAGGAGATGCGTTCGCGCCTCTTCGACTCTATAGAGACTGCCTTTTTCGAGGGCGGCGACGAGTGTGCTGTGAAGGTGTGGAGCGCCGATGGTGTGGTTACACATCTCTTTTCCAAGAAATTCGAGTGCGACGGCATCACTTTCACCGAGCCTTCCGACCTCATGTTCAATTTCAACAATCCTCTCGGAGCCTGCCCCTTGTGCGAAGGCTACGGCAAGGTTACCGGTATCGATGAGGACCTTGTAATCCCCAACAAAACGCTTTCGGTCTATCAAGACGCCGTGATGTGTTGGCGTGGCGAGAAGATGAGTGAGTGGAAAAATCAGTTTATCCGTTTTGCAACCGGATTTCCGATTCATCGCCCTTATTATCAACTCACCGACGATGAGCGCCACCTGTTGTGGGAGGGAAATGGCAAGGTGAAGGGAATCAACGACTTCTTCCGATGGATTGAAACCAAGAAATACGAGATACAATATCGTGTGATGCTCGCTCGCTATCGCGGCAAGCGTCCGTGTCCCGAGTGTGGTGGCACACGCCTCAAGAAGGATGCCCAATATGTGAAAATCGATGGGAAATCCATCACCGACCTCGTGAAAATGTCGGTGCTCGACCTCAAGGAGTGGTTCGCATCGCTGAAACTCGATGAAACACAGCAACTTGTGGCAAAACGACTTCTCACCGAGATTCGCCACCGCATCGATTTCCTCGTGGAGATAGGTCTCGGCTATCTCACTCTCGACCGCCTCTCATCCACTTTGTCGGGAGGCGAGAGCCAGCGTATCAATATCGCCACCTCATTGGGCAGCAGCCTCGTCGGCTCCCTGTATATTCTCGACGAACCGAGCATTGGGTTGCACTCAAAGGACACAGGCAAACTTATAAATGTGTTGCGAATGCTCCAAAAGATAGGCAACACCGTGGTGGTTGTGGAGCATGACGAGGAGATTATCCGTGCTGCCGACTACCTAATCGACATCGGTCCGGAGGCCGGGCGCAAAGGCGGCGAGGTGGTATATCAAGGCGATGTAGCCCATCTCGACTCCGCTTCCTCGAGCTACACTCTCCAATATCTCACCGGGCAACGCTCTATCCCTGTGCCCAAGCATCGCCGCCGCTGGACTGACTACATCCTGGTGCGTGGCGCTGCAGCCAACAACCTCAAGGGGGTGGATGTGAAGTTCCCGCTCGGCGTGATGACTGTGGTTACCGGCGTGAGTGGCTCCGGAAAATCCACTTTGGTAAAGGAAATCCTCTATAAGGCTGTGGCTAAGCATCTCGAAATAGGCTTCGAGGCGCCGGGAACGCATATCGGCATCGATGGCGACCTCAATAGGGTGCGCGATGTCCAGTTTATCGACCAGAATCCAATCGGGAAATCCACCCGCAGCAACCCCGCCACCTATCTCAAGGCTTTCGATGAAATTCGCCGGCTGTTTGCCGAGTGCCAGGTGGCAAAGCAGATGGGCTTCACCGCCGGGCATTTCTCTTTCAATACCCCCGGCGGACGTTGCGAGGAGTGCAAAGGGGAGGGCACTATCACTGTGGAGATGCAGTTTATGGCAGACATCACATTGCCCTGCGAGGCGTGTCATGGCAAGCGTTTCAAGAAAGAGGTGCTCGATGTCGAATATCGCGGCAAGAACATCTCCGACATCCTCGACATGACCATCAATCAGGCAATAGAATTTTTCGAGGAAACTCCCGGTGGTGTTGAGGCGCGGATTGTCAAGCGTCTCAAGCCGTTGCAGGATGTCGGTCTCGGATATGTCAAACTCGGGCAGTCGTCTTCCACTCTCTCGGGTGGCGAGAACCAGCGCGTCAAACTCGCCTACTACCTCGCCGAGGAGCGCTCCGGCGGCACGCTTTTCATCTTCGACGAGCCTACCACCGGATTGCACTTCCACGATATCAACACTCTCCTCGACTCCTTGCAACGGCTCATTGCGCGAGGCAATTCGCTTGTTATCATCGAGCACAACATGGATGTGATTAAATGTGCCGATTGGATTATCGACATGGGGCCCGAGGGTGGCGACAAGGGTGGCAACGTGGTGTTTGCCGGAACTCCCGAACAGCTTGCCCAGTGTGCCGATAGCCACACCGCTCGCTTCCTCAAAGAAAGGTTACAATAAAATGAATGCCCGACACCGTTGTCGAGCATTCACACTTGTGATATGATGGGGGAGTTGTTATCTGATGCGGTCGGCGCTGCTCAACACTTTGATGTCGTGGTTGATCCCTTTGATTGCAAGCCACAAAAATGCTATCGCAACAACAGGGAGTGCGAGAGCAAACGAGAAACTTGTTGTGGCATAATCCTTAATCATATTCGGAATTATCAAGGCGATAGAGATAAGCACCATGAAGATATCCACTTTGGCAATCGTGCGTTGCAACTTGAGGTTGCTGTAGCGGAAAATGGCTACCACGGCAAGCACTGCGGCAAGCACTGTTACAATCAGCGTAGGCCAATTGTATATCATATTCACCACTTCGCCATCATAGAGTTTTGCGCCTGCGGTGGAGTGGGCAATGAACACTCCATCGGTTGTGGTTACTTTCATAAACGGGCAGAAGCAGAATAGCCCCATCAGTGCCGATACGATGAGAAAATATAGGTTTTGTAAGCGTTGTATTACCATGATTTCTTTTGTTTTTTATGTTATTAGTGTTATTTGATACACAAATTTACAACATTTTTGTGAATATTGCAAATCTTCTGCCGCTTTATTGCCAAATTACAATCATTATTACTAATTTTGGCATTATTTTTGCATTTATGTCATAAAAAACAATGCATATATGACCATTACAGGATTAAATAATTTCCACCGCAAGTGTGAGAATTTCATTTTGAATCGTTCCTACCTCGAGGCTTTTGAGGCTTTGTTGTCGTATGACTATTCCAGAAAATTCTCATTTGATATTTATAAGGAGAAATCGGTTTATCACATGCTCCTCAGCTATTACTCCGCCGGAATAGCCGACCCGGGGCGCGAAAAAGTCCTTTCCGACATCGCGCTGAGTCTGCTTAAGTTCAACGACATGGCTCGAATAGAGGCTATGCGGGCTGAACACTCTCCGATGGTGTATCTCTCCAACGTGTATAGCGAAAGAGGCACCGATTTAGGCAGTTTTCACGTAATGCTGTCGTCGGCATTGTCTATTCAGAGTGCCGATGCCGAAACGCATCAAAAAACTATTTTTGAATACATGGCTTCGCAACCCACATTCTCCGTAAAGGATGTGGAATTTGCAAATAATATATTCCACGATGCCGAAATTCCGGTGGCTGCCAAGGCTCATTTTGTGGCAGCCTTGTTCATCGGTTGTCATTTCTCTTTCGATGCCGCCAAGCTCGACCTCCTTTTGTCGCTATGCGAGAAAGGCGATGTGGAGGTGCGCGGGCGCGCTTTTGCGTCGGTGTTCCTGCTCGCGTTGCGTTATTCGGCAAGGTTGCCGCTCTACAAAGACCTTATCAGCCGTATGCGCCTGCTTTCCGATATGCCTTCGTTTCTCGACAATCTTAAGGCGGTTGCAATGCAGTATTTTCAGTGTCGCGACACCGAGCGCATCACTCGCAAGATGCAAGATGAGTTGATTGCCGACCTCAAAAAGTTTGCCGCGGCTTCCAAAAACATCTCCGCCATGGATAATCAAACTCTCGAAGACCTCCTCGAGAATCCCGAGTGGAAAAAGGCTGCCGAGCAATCTGGCATCGACAAGAAAATGCGCGAATTTGGCGAAATCCAGTCGCAGGGCGGCGATGTGTTTATGGCTACTTTCTCGCGCCTCAAGAATTACCCCTTCTTTGAGTCGCTTGCCAACTGGTTCCTCCCTTTCGCCCCTTCGCACAGTGTGTTTAATGGTGCAAATTTGCCGATAAACTCTATGATTGCCGACATCCCCATGATGTGCAATAGCGATAAGTATTCTTTTGCGCTCTCGCTACTCTCCATTCCCGAGTCGCAACGCTCGCTCGTGGTTTCTCAAATGGAGGGCAATTTCGAGCAAATCAAGGAGATGCGCCAAGGTCTCACCGACCCCGAGGGGGATAGATTCCTCGATATTGTGCGCACCTACATTCAAGATGTGTATCGATTCCTGCGTCTGTTCCGCTATCGCTCCGAGTTTGTCGATATTTTTGCCATCGAGCCGGCTATCCACTCTGTTCCGGTGTTTAATTGCATCATGAACGAGCCGGATACCGTGGCTTTGATTGCTGATTTCTATTTCCGCCGCGAATATTATGCCGAGGCTGCCGAAATGTTCGATTCTTTGCTGGCGATTTCCGAGTCTTCGTCGGAAATCTACGAGAAATCGGGCTATTGCTACCAGATGCTCAAAAACTATCCTCGCGCCATCGACATGTATGAGAAAGCTCTTATTTTCAACTCCGAGAATGTGTGGACTCTCCGCCATGCGGCTGTGTGCTACAAGATTTCGGGCGATTTGGATAAGGCGTTGGTGCTCTACCGCGATGCCGAGGCTCTCGCTCCCTCCAACATCTCGTTGCTCCTCAGCATCGGACACCTGCTTCTCGAGCAGGGCAACACTTCCGAGGCGTTGCAATATTATTATAAGGTGGATTATCTCGACGACAAGAAGCATCGCGCTTGGCGTCCTATCGCCTGGGCTGAGTTCTTGCTGGGCAATTACGACAAGAGCGAGGCTTATTACGCCAAGATTCTATCTGACAACCCCACGGCGCAAGACACCCTCAACCATGCCCATCTGCTCTTTGTGCAGAAAGGCATCTCGGCTGCCGCGCTCTCTTACAAAGCCGCGGCTAAAATCGACGGCATCAAGCCTTTGTTGGCAGATCGCAAGGTGCTCCTCGACAAGGGGATTTCTCCGCTCGATTTCACTCTTTTGGTAGATTGGGTGAGGTTCTCTCTGCCGCTCTCGGATTAGTGCTGTTTTCAAGCAAATTTGGTAATTTCTCCAATTTTCTTTAACTTTGTAGCCATAATAAACATCTCAAATATATGAAACATAAATTTTTAGGATTACTTTTAGTATCGCTTATACCTGTTATGGGAAATTCGCAAAACATTTTCCTGAATGAGTTTGCCACAACTCATCAGATGACCCCGTTTGATAAAATCCAGAAATCTTACTACGAGGAGGCTGTCGATTCCGGTATCGCCGAGCAACGTGCCCAAATCGACAACATCACCCGCCAGCGCTCGATGCCCGATTTCGACAACACTATCGTGGCGCTCGAAAATTGCGGCGCCACTCTCAATCGTGTGCTCAACGTGTTCTATCCGCTCCTCAGCGCTGATGCCGACGATGAACTCATGGAGATTTCCACCCGCATCGCCCCTAAATTGAGCGAACTCTCCACCGATATCTCGCTCAACGAGCAACTCTGGGAGCGTATTAAATATGTGTATGACAACCGCGAGAAACTCGGCATCACAGGCGAAGACCTTATGCTCTTGCAAAACACCTACGATGGCTTTGCTCGCTCGGGCGCTAACCTCCAAGGCGACGACCGCGAGGAATATCGCAAGATTGAGTCGCAGTTGAGCCAACTCACTCTCCAATTTAGCCAAAACTGCCTCAAAGAGCAGAACAAATGCGAAATGTGGCTCACTAAGGACGACCTCGCAGGTCTCCCCGAAAGCGCTATTGCAGCCTACGCGCTCGCTGCCAAGAACAAAGGGCGTGAGGGTGAGTATCTTGTAACTGTTTCTTATCCCAGCTACAGCCCGTTTATGAAGTATTCTTCGCGTGCCGATTTGCGCGAGAAACTTTATCTCCTCTACAACACCCGTAACACCAAGGGGGAATACTCCAATCTCGAAATCATCAAGAAAATCTCGGCTCTCCGTCTCCGCAAGGCTCAACTCCTCGGCGCTTCTTCTTATGCCGAATTTTCGCTCCAACGCTCTATGGCTGAGACTCCTGCTAATGTTTATGCGCTGCTCGACCAGTTGCGCGACGCTTATCTCCCTGCTTGGAAACGCGAGTTGAAGGAACTCACCGAGTTTGCTTCCAAACTCGAAGGCAAAAAGGTTACTCTCAATGCTTGGGACTATAGCTTCTATTACAACAAACTCAAAGATAGCAAATACAGCATCAACGATGAGGAACTTCGTCCTTATTTCGAGCTCAACAACACTATCAATGGCGTTTTCGGTCTTGCAACCAAACTTTATGGTCTCCAATTCACCGAAAACCAGAACATTATCGTCTATAACCCCGAGGTGAAAGGCTACGATGTTACCGACAGTGATGGAAATTTCGTGGGTATTATCTACACCGACTTCTTCCCCCGCGAAACAAAACGTAGCGGTGCTTGGATGACCGATTTCCGCTCGCAAAAAATCAATGCCGCAGGCATCAACATCCGTCCGCATGTCTCTATTACAATGAATTTCACTCGCCCAACCGAGGACAAACCTTCACTCCTCACTTTCGGCGAAGTGGAAACTTTCCTGCATGAGTTCGGACATGCCCTTCATGGATTGCTTGCCAACACCAAATACTCATCCTTGTCGGGCACTAACGTGTATCGCGACTTCGTCGAACTCCCATCGCAATTCAACGAAAACTTCCTCGTTGAGAAAGAATTTCTCGACGGCTTCGCACGCCACTATCTCACCGGCGAACCGATGCCCGAGGAGTTAGTCAACAAAATAATCGCTTCGGCACAGTTTGGTGCCGCCTATGCTTGCATTCGCCAACTCAATTTCGGCTATCTCGACATGGCATGGCACACAATCACCGCTCCGGTCGATGACCCTGTCGCCTTTGAAAAGCAAGCCATCAAAGACGTACTCCAATTCCCCGTTCCCGACGGTTGCGCTATCTCGCCGCAATTCTCCCACATCTTCTCCGGAGGCTACGCTGCAGGCTACTACAGCTACAAATGGGCTGAAGTCCTCGATGCCGACGCATTCGCAGCATTCAAAGAACACGGCATCTTCGACCCCGCCACAGCGCGCTCATTCAAGGAAAACATCCTCATGAAAGGCGGAACGGTACACCCCATGACCCTCTACAAGGCATTCCGAGGCAAAGAGCCCACCGTCGATGCACTCCTCGCCCGCGATGGAATCGCCAAGCCCACCAAGAAGTCCAAAAAATCCAAGAAATAACCCCCGAGGCTGCCCCACGGCAGCCTCTTCTCATTCCCGGAATACGTTCACGTTCATATTGTGCCCCTACACCGGTTCTATTAGTTCACGTTCATGGCTCGTAGGGGCGCAATACTTTGCGCCCGCCCCACAATGTCCGCCCCATTCGCCAAAAACACGTTAAAATAAGGTTAAATCACCAAATTGTGTGCAATCTGCACGCGCCCCGCATCGCCGCGCCCTATCTTTGCAAACAAAAATGCCTATTGGCCCTATGTAGCACCACACACCCACGCGCTGCTTACGCAGCGCAAACACCAAGCCACATGCGAGCGTCAGCGAGCCACTCCGAGTGCTCCGAGATCTCCGACAAGCTCGCCACCTGCATGCTTCGACTGCATGCCGCTACATCATAACACTCTCCCAGGCGATAGCCAGCGCTGCTAACGCAGCGCCACCGCCACACTCGCGTCCACCGTGCGCTGCTCACGCAGCGCCATTGCCACACTCGCTTCCGCCAGCGCAGCTCACGCAGCGCCATCGCCACACACGCGTCCACCGCGCGCTGCTCACGTAGCGCCATTGCCACACTCGCTTCCGCCAGCGCAGCTCACGCAGCGCCATCGCCACACTTGCGTCCACCGCGCGCTGCTCACGCAGCGCCACCGCCACACTTGCGTCCACCACGCGCTGCTCACGCAGCGCCATTGCCACACTCGCTTCCGCCAGCGCAGCTCACGCAGCGCACTCACGCGCCCAAGCGCGTGTCGCTACACGCCTCCGAAAGCCGCAGCGCGGCGTGCCTGTCCATAACCCCGCTCTTACGCAGTTGAGCGGGGATCAGTGCAATATATAAGAAAATGCGTGCCAAAGGTACGCCCCTTGAATTCTCAATCGTTAAAACAAGGTTAAATCACCAAAATTGTCGCAATCTGCACGCGCACGGCATCACCGCGCCCTATCTTTGCACCAAAATACAAAAATGCCTATTGACCCTATTAATCACAAGAGCATGAATTTCACCCCGCAGGACATAATCAACGAAAACCTCGAGCGCCGCAAGGCACTCGCCGCCCGCGCCAACGCCTACGACCCAATCACCGGCGAAGGCTGCACCGGCGAGCGCATCCGCATCGACCTCGCAGCCGGCGTCCACTATGTCCCAAAGGAAATGCCCATCGACCCCCAATACCCTCTAAAACACCGCCCAAACTACGATTTCGAGTACTGGCTCGCAACCATCAACATCCGCCCCACGACCCTCCAAAGG
>SFER01000044.1 GCA_004557195.1 Bacteroidales bacterium
TCAAGCAACAAGGGTGACAAAACCATCACTGTAACCATCAAGTGGAAAGAGAAGCACCCAATTTATGGTAAATTCGTTAACAAAACGAAGAAATACCACGCTCACGACGAGAAAAACGAATGCCAAATCGGCGACAAAGTGCGCCTCATGGAAACTCGTCCGCTAAGCAAAACTAAAAGATGGAGATTGGTAGAAATAATTGAAAAAGTTAAGTAAAAATGATACAGACTGAAAGCCGTTTAACTGTTGCTGACAACAGTGGAGCAAAAGAAGTACTTTGCATCCGTGTACTTGGTGGTACTGGTCGCAGATACGCATCTGTAGGCGACATCATCGTCGTTACTGTGAAATCTGCTATCCCTTCTTCCGACGTCAAGAAAGGTACTGTCTCTAAAGCAGTCATCGTTCGCACTAAAAAGGAAATCCGCCGTGCCGACGGTTCCTACATCCGCTTTGATGACAACGCTTGCGTGTTGTTGAACAATGCCGGCGACCTCCGCGGTAGCCGTATCTTTGGTCCCGTTGCTCGCGAACTCCGCGCAACCAACATGAAGATTGTTTCTCTCGCTCCCGAAGTACTCTAATCGTTAAAAAGTTTCTTACAAATGACTAAGTTACATATCAAAAAAGGTGATACCGTTATCGTTAACGCCGGCGACGACCGTGGACAAAAAGGACGCGTCCTCTCTGTTCTCCGCTCTAAAAACCGCGCTATCGTAGAAGGTCTCAACATGGTATCTAAGAGTACCAAGCCTAACGCAAAGCACCCACAAGGTGGCATTATTAAAATGGAAGCACCCATCCACATCTCAAACTTGAGCCTTATCGACCCCGCCAGCGGAAAAGCTACCCGCATCGGCCGTCGTAAGAACGATGCAGGTGTTACAGTTCGTTATTCTAAAAAATCAGGAGAGGAGATTAAGTAATGAGCACTACAACACTTAAGAAAGACTATAAAGAAAGAATTGCTCCGGCGTTGATGAAAGATTTCAACTACACAACTCCGATGCAAGTGCCCCGCCTTCTCAAAATCGTTATCAACGAAGGTCTCGGCGCCGCTACTGCCGACAAGAAAATCATCGAGACTGCCATCAACGAGTTGACAGCCATCACTGGCCAGAAAGCCGTTGCTACTCTTTCTCGTAAAGACATCTCGAACTTCAAAGTGCGTAAAAAAATGCCCATCGGCGTTCGCGTTACTCTCCGCAACGACCGCATGTACGAATTCATGGAACGCTTCATCCGCATCGCCCTTCCCCGTATCCGCGACTTCAAGGGTATCGAAGGCAAGTTGGATGGCCGTGGTAACTACACCGTAGGTATCACCGAGCAAATCATCTTCCCCGAAATCGTTATCGACAACATTTCTCGCCTCACCGGTATGAATATCACTTTCGTTACCAGTGCACGCACCGACGAGGAAGGTTACGCCCTCTTGAAATACTTCGGTTTACCTTTTAAGAACGCTAAATAAAGAATAATATGGCAAAAGAATCGATGAAAGCTCGCGAAGTGAAAAGAGCAAAACTCGTGGCTAAATATGCCGCCAAAAAGGCTCGTCTCAAAGCCGAAGGCGACTACGAGGCACTCCAGAAACTTCCGAAAAACGCATCTTATGTGCGCCTTCACAACCGCTGCAAGATTACAGGTCGTCCAAAAGGATATATGCGCCAATTCGGCATCTCTCGTATCCAATTCCGCGAAATGGCATCTGCCGGTTTAATCCCTGGTGTAAAAAAAGCAAGCTGGTAGGCCCTTAATTTTACAACAAAGAGTGTATTAAATATTGTTCGGTGAAAATCCGAATCAATTTAAATTTTTATTTTTTATGACTGATCCAATAGCAGATTATTTAACAAGATTGAGGAACGCTATCAAGGCACAACACCGCGTTGTCGAAGTGCCCGCCTCAAACTTGAAAAAGGAAATCACTAAAATCCTTTTTGAAAAAGGCTATATTCTTAACTACAAGTTTATAGAGGGTGAAACCCCCGGAGGAACAATCAAAATTGCCCTCAAATACGATCCGGTTGACAAAGTCAATGCCATCAAATGCCTTAAGCGCGTTTCTCGTCCCGGATTGCGTCACTACTGCGGCTACAAAGACATGCCGCGTGTCCTCAATGGACTCGGAATCGCCATCCTTTCTACTTCGAAAGGTGTTATGACCAATAAAGAGGCCGCTCAAGAAAAAATCGGCGGCGAAGTTTTGTGTTACGTTTATTAATCTATAGGAGGTAAAACAATGTCAAGAATAGGTAAATTGCCAATCGCTTTGCCCGCTGGTGTTTCAGTGAAGGTAGATAATAATGTAATCACAGTTAAAGGTCCCAAAGGCGAACTTTCCCAGAAATTCCACAGCGACCTTACAGTGAAAGTTGAAGACAACCACATCGTCGTTACCCGCCCAAGCGATGACATCGAACACCGCGCTCAACACGGTCTCGTTCGTGCTCTCATCCACAACATGGTGGTAGGCGTTTCGGAAGGATTCAAGAAAGAGATGGAACTCGTAGGTGTCGGCTACCGCGCTACAACTAATGGCCCGGTGCTCGAACTCCAACTCGGTTTCTCTCACGCAACCTACATCAAATTCCCTCCCGAGGTTAAGGTCGAGGCTAAAACAGAGAGAAATAAAAATCCTCTTATTATCGTCGAGTCATGCGATAAACAACTTCTCGGCCAGGTGTGCGCCAAAATCCGCTCCCTCCGCAAGCCCGAACCCTACAAAGGTAAAGGTATCAAGTTTGTCGGTGAAGTTATTCGTCGCAAGTCGGGTAAATCAGCAAGTGCTAAATAATAAATTCCAACTATCATGACAACGAAGATAAACAGAAGAATCAAAATAAAAACTCGCATCCGTGGTCGCATCAGCGGCACTGCCGAATGCCCCCGTATGAGCGTGTTCAGAAGCAATAAGCAAATCTATGTTCAATTGATCGACGACCTCGCCGGCAAAACATTGGTTGCTGCTTCTTCCAAAGGTATTACCGAAGGTACTAAATGCGAAATCGCCGAAAAAGTTGGCGAAGCCGCTGCCAAGAAAGCCCTCGAAGCCGGCATCTCTGCCGTTGTCTTCGACCGCAATGGCTATTTGTTCCACGGTAGAGTTAAATCATTGGCCGACGGTGCTCGTAAAGGCGGTCTTAAATTTTAATTGAACTATGGCTAATACAAGAAACAATAGAGTTAAATCTACCAACGACGTCGAACTCAAAGATCGCCTCGTCGCTATTAATCGTGTTACTAAAGTTACCAAAGGTGGCCGCACTTTCACTTTCGCCGCTATCGTAGTGGTGGGTAATGAAAACGGTATCGTAGGTTGGGGCCTTGGTAAGGCAAATGAGGTTACCGCCGCTATCGCCAAAGGCGTTGAGGCTGCTAAGAAAAACCTCATCAAAGTGCCCGTACACAAAGGCACTATCCCACACGAGCAAGCCGCTAAATTCGGCGGTTCACGCATCATCCTTATCCCCGCTTCTGCCGGTACCGGTGTGAAAGCCGGTGGTGCTATGCGTGCCGTTCTCGAGAGTGTGGGTATCACCGACGTCCTCGCCAAGAGCAAAGGCTCTTCCAATCCTCACAACCTCGTTAAGGCTACTATCGCTGCCCTCAACGAAATGAGAAGCCCTGCTACTGTGGCTCAAAACCGCGGTATCTCCATCGATAAAGTGTTTAACGGTTAATTTTAGCATCAATCATGGCAGAAATCAAAATCAAGCAGATCAAAAGCAGAATTAACTGCCCTGCAACACAAAAAAGAACTCTCGATGCCCTCGGCTTGAGAAAAATGAATCAAGTGGTTGTAAAAGAAGATTGCGCTTCCACTTGGGGTATGGTTAACAAAGTGCGTCACCTCGTTGAAGTGACTAACGCCTAAATCTTTCTAACACAATGGACTTAAGTAATTTAAAACCAGCTATCGGCTCTAATAAGAGCGGCAAACGCGTTGGTCGCGGTCAAGGCTCCGGCAAAGGCGGCACTTCTACCCGCGGTCACAAAGGCGCTAAATCTCGTTCCGGTTACAAAACTAAAATCGGTTTCGAGGGTGGTCAGATGCCTTTGCAACGCCGTGTGCCTAAATTCGGTTTCAAAAACATCAACCGCGTTGAATAC
Organism: Bacteroidales bacterium; assembly: GCA_004557195.1. GTDB lineage: Bacteria > Bacteroidota > Bacteroidia > Bacteroidales > Muribaculaceae > W0P31-042. The sequence goes on from SFER01000044.1 coordinate 4,117, forward strand.
AAGGCTGTAAACCTCAGCGTTATCGAAGAACTCGCCACTGCTAAAGGCCTCGCCAAAATCACTGTCGAGGATCTCAAAGCTGCAGGTTTCGTTGGCAAAAAAGAACTCGTTAAGATTCTCGCCAACGGCACAATCACTGCCAAAGTGGAAGTTGTTGCCAACGCTTTCTCTAAGAAAGCCGAGGAGGCTATCATCGCAGCGGGTGGTTCAATCCAAAAAATCTAATTCATTATGCGTTTTATTGAGACCATAAAAAATATCTGGAAAATCGAAGACCTCCGTCAGAGAATCATCATAACACTCCTCCTGGTGCTCGTGTACCGCTTCGGGTGTTATGTGGTCCTCCCCGGAATCAGCCCCGCCGAAATCGACGCACTGCGCAATTTCACCAGCGGCGGTTTGATGCAGTTGCTCGATATGTTCTCCGGTGGCGCGTTCTCCCAGGCTTCTATCTTCGCCTTGGGTATCATGCCCTACATCACCGCGTCTATCGTGATTCAACTTCTCGGCATCGTCCTTCCTTCTTTCCAAAAATTGCAGCGTGAGGGCGAAAGTGGTCGCACCAAGCTCAATCAGTACACCCGCTACCTCACTGTAGCGATTCTCCTTCTCCAAGGTCCGGCTTACCTCGTTAACTTGCAAGTGCAAGTAAACCAAGCCGGTGGTGCAGCTCACTTTGGCTTCTGGACTACTCTCTATCTCACCATCATCCTCGCTGCCGGCTCCATGTTCATCATGTGGCTCGGCGAGAAAATCACCGACAAAGGCGTCGGCAATGGTATCTCTTTCATCATCCTTGTGGGTATCATCGCTCGCCTCCCGTTGGCTTTCCTCCAGGAATTTACCAACCGTCTCACCACTGCTCAAGGCGGACTCGTGATGTTCCTTGTTGAAATCATCGTCCTCTTCGCAGTTATCGCCGGTGCCGTTCTCCTCGTGCAAGGTACTCGCAAAGTGCCCGTACAATACGCTAAACGCATTGTCGGCAACAAGCAATATGGTGGTGCACGCCAGTACATCCCATTGAAAGTTAATGCAGCAGGTGTTATGCCTATCATCTTTGCTCAAGCAATCATGTTCATCCCTGTTACATTGGTCGGCTTCAACGCTTCCGAAAGCAACTCTTTCGTTCGCGCTTTCTCCGACATCAATGGTTTCTGGTACAACGCCGTTTACTTCATCATGATTGTTGCGTTCACCTATTTCTACACCGCCATCACTGTGCGTCCCACCGAAATGGCTGAGAACCTCAAACGCAACAACGGTTTCATCCCTGGTGTGAAACCCGGCTCGAAAACTGCCGACTATCTCGACTCGATTATGTCGCGCATCACTTTCCCCGGCTCTCTATTCCTCGGATTAGTTGCTATCATGCCTGCTTTCGCCAAAATCTGTGGTGTTAATCAGCAATTCGCTCAATTCTTTGGCGGAACATCGTTGCTCATCCTCGTTGGTGTTGTCCTCGACACGCTCATGCAAATCGAGAGCCACCTCATGATGCGCCACTACGATGGTTTGATGAAATCAGGTAAAATCAAAGGCCGCACTACTGGTAGCGCATATTAATAATTAAAATGATTTTTCTTAAGACTGAAGAACAAATAGAGCGCATGCGCGCAGCCAACATGCTCGTGGCTCGTACACTTGGCGAAGTTGCCAAGTGTATCGCCCCGGGTGTAACTACCCTCCAGCTCGACCAAGTCGCCGAACAATTCATCCGCGACAATGGTGGAGTACCGGGGTTCAAAGGCTACGGGGGATTCCCTTACACATTGTGCACATCGGTCAACGAAGTCGTAGTCCACGGATTCCCCTCCGACTACGCCCTCAAAGACGGTGATATTGTCTCAGTTGATTGTGGTGCCGTGCTCGACGGCTTCAACGGCGACTCCTGCTACACTTTCCCCGTAGGCGACGTCGCTCCCGAAACCCTCGCGCTCCTTCGCGCCACCAAGGAATCTCTCTATGTCGGCATCGAAACCGCTGTCGAAGGAAAACGCATCGGAGACATTTCCGCTGCTATCCAAGAATACTGCGAATCCCGCGGTTATTCGGTAGTGCGCGAAATGTGTGGTCACGGAATCGGTCATCGCCTTCACGAAGACCCCCAAGTGCCCAACTTCGGTCGCCCCGGCACCGGAAACCTTGTCAAAAACGGTCTCTGCATCGCTATCGAGCCAATGATCAACCTTGGCGAGCACCAAGTAATCCTCAACGGCTGGAAATGCGTCACTCGCGACGGTAAACCATCTGCCCATTTCGAGCACACCATCGCAATCCGTAACGGCAAAGCCGACATCCTATCATCTTTCAGTTTCATCGAAGAAGCACTTAAGGACAAATCAATATAATCATTAATTTATGGCGAAACAAGCAGCAATAGAACAAGACGGTGTAATCGTCGAAGCCTTGTCAAATGCAATGTTCCGTGTCGAACTCGATAACGGGCACGAAATTACAGCGCACATCTCCGGCAAAATGAGAATGCACTACATCAAAATCCTCCCCGGAGACAAGGTTAAAGTCGAAATGTCACCCTACGACTTGTCAAAAGGCCGTATAGCATTTAGATACAAATAAAATTAAAACATCACAGATATGAAAGTAAGAGCATCAGTTAAAAAGCGCACTCCCGACAGCAAAATCGTCAGAAGAAAAGGTCGCTTGTATGTTATTAATAAGAAAAATCCAAAGTATAAACAACGTCAAGGATAAATTCATTATCTTTGCAAAATAATTTTGTAGAATAATATGGCAGTAAGAATTGTCGGGGTGGACATACCCCAAAACAAAAGAGGTGAAATTGCCTTGACCTACATTTTCGGTATCGGCCGCAGCGCAGCACAGACTATCCTCGATAAAGCCGGCGTTGATCGCAACATCAAAGTCCAAGACTGGACCGACGATCAAGCCGCTAAAGTCCGTGAAGTTATCGGCGCCGACTACAAGGTCGAAGGTGACCTCCGTAGCGAAATCCAACTCAACATCAAACGTCTCATGGACATCGGTTGCTACCGTGGCATCCGCCACCGTCTCGGCCTCCCTGTTCGTGGTCAAAGCACTAAAAACAACGCCCGCACTCGCAAGGGCCGCAAGAAAACAGTTGCTAACAAAAAGAAAGCTACTAAATAATATTAAAGTATGGCAAAAAAGACAGTCGCAGCTAAGAAGAGAAATGTCAAAGTTGATGCCGCCGGCCAACTCCACGTTCATTCTTCTTTCAACAACATCATTGTATGCCTCGCTAACTCTGAAGGTCAAGTCATCTCCTGGTCAAGCGCCGGTAAAATGGGATTCCGCGGTTCTAAAAAGAACACTCCCTACGCCGCTCAAATGGCTGCCCAGGACTGCGCCAAGGTCGCTTACGACCTCGGTCTCCGCAAAGTTAAGGCTTATGTAAAAGGTCCGGGCAACGGCCGCGAATCCGCTATCCGCACCATCCACGGCGCCGGTATCGAAGTAACCGAAATCATCGACGTTACTCCGCTCCCACACAACGGTTGCCGTCCTCCTAAGAGAAGAAGAGTCTAATCTTTAGTCCCCTCATCTCATCTATTATTTTCATTAACGTAATCCACGAAGTGAATAGATTGCAATTTTAGCAACCCTCTCTGCAATCGCGGCTGCACTTCCGGATTATAAAAACTTTAATTATTAATAAAAAGCAAAAAACAAATGGCTCGATATACCGGTCCTAAATCAAAAATCGCTCGCAAATTCGGCGAAGCTATTTACGGGGAGGATAAGGTTCTCGCTAAAAAGAACTACCCCCCGGGTCAACACGGTGTAAACAAACGCCGTAAAACTTCTGAGTACGGTACTCAGTTGCGCGAAAAACAAAAGGCTAAATACACCTATGGCGTTTTGGAAAAACAATTCCGCAACCTCTTCAAAAAAGCTACTCGCACCAAGGGTGTGAAAGGTGAAGTATTGTTGCAATTGCTCGAAGCTCGCCTCGACAACGTCGTTTATCGTCTTGGTATCGCTCCAACTCGCGCAGCCGCTCGACAACTCGTCCTCCACCGCCACATCACTGTCGATGGTCAAGTTGTCAACATCCCTTCTTACTCTGTAACTCCCGGCGAATTTGTTGCCATTCGCGAGAAATCTAAATCACTCGAAGTGATTGCCGACTCTCTCGCCGGCTTCAACCACGCCAAATATCCTTGGATCGAATGGGACGAATCCGCTAAAGGTGGTAAAGTGCTTCACACTCCACAACGCGAAGACATCCCCGAGAACATCAAGGAGCAATTAATTGTAGAGTTGTATTCTAAACAATAATATTTAAAATCCATGGCTATTTTAGCATTTCAAAAACCCGACAAAGTATTAATGTTGGAAGCCGACAACTCATTCGGTAAATTTGAATTCCGTCCCCTCGAGCCCGGCTACGGTGTTACTATCGGTAACGCCCTCCGCAGAATCCTCCTGTCTTCTCTCGAAGGCTTCGCTATCTGCTCTATCCGAATCGACGGTGTACCTCACGAATTCTCTACCATCCCGGGTGTCAAGGAAGATGTTACCAACATCATCCTCAATCTCAAAAAAGTGCGCCTCAAACAAGTCGTTGAAGACACCACTTTTGAGAAGGCCTCCATCAACGTTGGCGGTCAGGACGTATTGAAAGCCGGCGAATTAGCCAAGGTGCTTACCGGTTTCGAGGTCCTCAACCCCGACTTGGTAATTTGTCATTTGGATCCGTCTGCTAATTTCCAATTGGATTTTGCCGTTAATAAAGGACGCGGATACGTCGTTGCCGATGAAAACCAGAATCCCAACGATCCTATCGATGTTATCGCAATCGACTCTATCTACACTCCTATCCTTAACGTTAAATATTTTGTGGAACCCTATCGTGTTGAACAAAAAACCGACTACGAAAAACTTATTATCGAAGTCACAACCGACGGTTCTATACTTCCTAAAGACGCTCTCAAAGAAGCCGCCAAAATCCTCATCCACCACTTCATGCTATTCTCCGACGAGAAAATCGCTATCGAAACTACCGAAACCGAAGGCAATGAAGAATTCGATGAAGAAGTGCTTCACATGCGTCAGCTCCTCAAGACCAAGCTCGTGGACATGGACCTCTCTGTCCGTGCTCTCAACTGCTTGAAGAGCGCCGAAGTAGAAACCCTTGGCGAACTCGTTGTGTTCAACAAGACCGATTTATTGAAATTCCGTAACTTTGGTAAAAAGTCGCTCACCGAGTTGGACGAACTCCTCGCAAGCCTCAACCTCTCTTTCGGAATGGACATCTCTAAATATAAATTAGATAAAGAGTAATAACGATGAGACATAATAAAAAATTCAACCACTTAGGTCGCAAAAAGGCTCACCGCGATGCGCTCCTTGCCAACATGACCATCTCTCTTATCCTTCACAAGAGAATCTTCACTACTTTGGCAAAAGCTAAAGCCCTGAGAATTTATGCCGAACCGCTTATCAACCGCGCCAAGAACGACTCTACTGCCAACCGTCGTCTTGTCTTCAGCTATCTCCAAAACAAAGAGGCTGTTACTATCCTCTTCCAAGAGATTTCTCAAAAAATCGCCGATCGTCCCGGTGGATACACTCGTATCCTCAAAACCGGCAACCGCCTCGGTGATAACGCAAAAACTTGCTTTATCGAGCTCGTTGACTACAACGAAGCTATGCTCAAAGACAAAGCTGCAAAGAAGACAACTCGCACTCGCCGTTCTCGCAAGTCTGCTCCCAAAAACGATGCTCCCGCTGTCGAAACTCCGCAAGCAGAAGCACCGCAAGCAGAAACCCCTGCAGCAGAATAATTTCCTCACCCATAGGAACAAAAAAAAAGCACCTCCCCTCGAGGTGCTTTTTTAATGCCCTGTCGCGTCGCGGGGCTATTCCGCCACGGCGATTATCGCCACGTTGTTGCGGTGCGACGCAAATTTCACACGACCATCTTTCACTGTCCCTTTCTCGCCGGTGTATAGTTCCGTTACCACTGTGCCGTCGGCAAACTGCCCGCCCACGTTTATCCCGCGCTCCGGGTTGGGTACAACGCAGATTACCACCGTCTCCTTGCCGTCGGTGCGTGCGCATGTGTGATTGTCGATGGTAATTTGGCGCCCCGAACCAATCACGCGGTGGCTCTGGCGTATCTTCCCGAGTCGCTTGAAGTGCTCATGCACCGCGCTGTCGGCGGTCTCCCAGTTCATATCCGAGCGGAATGCTTGGTCGCTATCGACATTCAGCCGCGCATCGCTCAGCCCGCGGCGGCTTTCGTCGCCATAGAAAATCTGCACCGCTCCGGGCGACAGCAGAAGACAGGTGGCGCAGTCGATAATGTTGTTCATATCGGTGTCGCGGTGGTATGAATTGTTCAAGTAGCTGAACGGATGCCAGTCGCTGTGGGCGGCAACGCTGTCGGCATACGCTTGCCAGGTATATACTATCGAATCGAGGTCGCCATGCTTCGGAAGGTAGAAATTCACCATGCTCGAAAACCCAGCGGCGGCATAATCCGGTTTGTAGTCAATCGAGGCGTAGTCATAGTCGCCTGTCATGTAGAATTTCTCGTCCCAGTCGCTTGCCGGCTCACCTTTGTGGCGTTTGCGCCATCTTTCGAGGGCGGCATTGCAGGCGTCGCTCATCTCTTTCCATCTATACAGGTGGACATATTCCACGATGTCGCATCTCATCCCGTCTATCCCGAATTCTTCCACCCATGATGCTATCCATGCAATGAAATACTCTGCCGGAGCCATATTTTGGTCGTTTCTCAGGTGGCGTGCCGATGGATTCACCCATGCGTCGTTGCTGCTCCCTTCGGCTTTCCACTTAGCTTTCAAGAATTTGGGAATCTTCACCGCTTCGGTCTTTTCTGTTTTCAGGTCGGGAAGCCCGAATAGAGTCATCGTTTCGGGAGCTGTCTCGTTCACCTCCTCTTCGCCCAATCGGAGCCAGTCGCATGTCCACCAACGGTCCCAATCCCGGTTCTCCTTGGTCCAATTCGAGTAGCTCCATTCCCTGTGATGCTCAGCCGCCTCTGCCTCTGTCATATTCCCTGTAGGGGCGAAGCCATATTGCACCGCATCGAGCAGGGTGGGGTAGCCGGGATTGTTGATATTCGCGCCGAGCATCACTCTGATGCCTTGCGCGTGAAGGCAATCAACCAGCGCCCTAAATTCCTCCACCGTGCCGTAGTTTTTGTCTATTTGGGTGTAGTCGAGCGGGTAGTATCCGTGGTAGCCATAGTGCGGAAAGTCGTTCACATCTCCGCTCCCCGACATCCAGCCGTGAATCTGTTCATACACGTCGGTCATCCACACCACATCTATTCCCATTTCGGTGAAATACCCATCTTGCGCTTTCTTGAGCATCCCTTTGAAGTCACCGCCATGGAATGTCGCTGCGTTCATGCGCTCACTTCCATAGTCGTTTTTCCGCCCGTAATTCACATCGTTCGAGGTGTCTCCGTTGCAGAACCGGTCTGTTATCACAAAATACACCGAGGCATTGCCCCATGCGAAATCGTCGTTTGTCGAGGCATAGCTACCCCATGCCGCCATCGTCAATGCGATAGCAAGAAACAATTTTTTCATTTTATCAGATTTTTAAGTGATACTATGTGTTTATTTTCACTCTATAAGTCTGATCACCCTGATTCCGGTGGCGCTTCGCCATCCTGCGAGCATGTCATACAAGGTGTCCTTGTCGATTATCACCTCGCCTTGCGTCATCGACGCGTGCAGCAGGTGTGGCACTCCGTCAATCATCTTCACAACACCCATGTGCGACACATCGAGCCCCTCGACATTTGTCGTAATTGCTATTATGTCGCCATCGCGCAGCCATTGTGCAACACTTTTGCTTTTGAGAGTCGATTTTTTCAAGATAGGGTAGCGGTGAGAGAAAAATCCTATTTCAATTCCTCTCACCTTCTCAAATGTGTCGTCATCTTTTAGCGCCTCATATTTGTCGCGGTGGCGGCTCATGAAGTTTAAAGTCTTCACCACATAGTAGCATTTGTCATTATCTCCGGTTACCTCTTTCAGATTGCCGCGAGTGGTGTTGTCGATCACCCATGCACTTATATAATGTAGGCGCGAGGCATATCCGTCGATTTTGCCCCCTTTATACCTTATATTTTCAAGCATGGAGGCGAAATCGCGCCAGGATCTGCGGTTTGTCATCGTGCAGCGCGACAGTGCGGCAAGTGTCTCGACAAATGTCGTGCAGTCAAGTTGGTCGATATTTATGCTCAGATATTCCTGTTCTCCCTCGAGGGTGTGTGCCACGTATGGGGTCCCAAGCAGTTTCTCGGCATAAAATGCAATCAATCCGTTTCCCGATTTAATGCCGCCCTCAAGCCCTTCGGCAAGAAGCGCCTCAATTTTTGTAGTGTCTTTTTCGCAATGCATTCTCAAAACTTGAGGAGAATAGGCGCTCACCATCTGTGCGCTCAATGCGATGAGTAGTGTGATAATTATTTTTTTCATTGTCGTTACTATTTATTTTCTGCGAATTTAGTCAATTTAATTGTCTCACGCAATTTTTTCTCCTTTCATCTCTACTATTAGGACAATCTCTGCGTGTTATTGAATATTTTCCCGCTCATTTTGTCTTCCCGAGCCGATTATTTCGCCTTATTTCCCATTAGATTCTCGGAAAATCCCGGAAATCGGGCAAAATCGCACAAAAATCGCGAAAAATATGTTTAAAAACATGTTTTTGTTTTGCTGTTTAAAAACTTTGTACTAATTTTGCACCCGGTTTCAGAGGAGACCACCTTGCAAAAGATAAAAACATTGAAATTTTGCCTGCGAAAAACGATTTTAATATTAAAGAAAGTTAAATCGCTTGCAGGGTTTGAAAAATGTATTTACCTTTGCATCACTTTCGCTCAACGAAAATTTAATTCTTCCGAAAGCGAGATTTTGAGGACATTGACATGATTGCAATAGAATGTAGTACAAGACAGAGCGAGAGGAAA
>SFER01000045.1 GCA_004557195.1 Bacteroidales bacterium
GACGCATCTATAAACACGAACGCCCGGATCGAACCGTTCAGGCTCAATCCGGGCGTTTTCATATCGCTTCAACAGCGCGCCGCGCGTCATGGCGGCGTTCTTCAGCATGGAAATGTGGAACGATATGCGCCGCTACGACTACAATCCTGAAATCTTCCTTGGCTGGAGCCGTCCTAAATTCTGGGAATACAGCACAGGTGCTCAACAAGCAGTTCCTGAAGGCAAACAATTCCGTCGTTGGAAACAATGCTCACACGAACAGAACTACAATGCCGCCAACCTCAACGAAATCGGTAAAGAAGTTCCGGGAGCAAAATACTCCGAAGACTACAAGACCAACGGTATTTGGAATGCCGAACTCGATGCTTGGACAATCAACGTTTGGTGGGATTCAACACAAGAATAATCATCAATCACTTCAATACAGAGGCTGCTTCGGCAGCCTCTTTTTTCGCCCCTTTGGAATTATTAGTCGTGGAAATGTGGGATTTTTTGACACATTTCCACGACTAATAATTATTTTTTGCTATCTTTGCATACCGATTTTAATTGAATTCAAGATGATTATAGGCAGAGAGAAAGAAATAGCATTGCTCCGCGGACTGCTTGAAGAAGACCAATCCCAATTTGTAGCCGTGTATGGTCGCCGCCGTGTGGGAAAGACATTTCTCATACGAGAATCGTATAATTACAACTTCACATTCCAGCACACAGGCATCTATGCGGCACCATTAAAGGAGCAGTTGGCTGAGTTTTACCAGTCGTTAAAGAGCGCGGGATGCACTGCAAGCACGCTCCCCACAACCTGGAGCGAGGCATTTCATCTTCTTGAGCTCTTCATCGATAGCATGAAGCCCGATTCGGGAAAGAAAGTTATTTTTATCGATGAGATGCCGTGGATGGACACTCATAAATCGGGCTTTGTGCGCTCGCTTGACCATTTTTGGAACAGTTGGGCAACATCTCGCCGCGACATAGTGCTGATAGTGTGTGGAAGCGCAACCTCTTGGATTATCAATAATGTGATAATGAACTATGGCGGCTTGCACAACCGCCTCACAAACCAAGTGTATCTCGAGCCTTTCTCGTTGCGAGAGTGTCGTGAATATTGTCTTTCGCGCCGCCTTCACTACACCGACAATCAAATACTCGAGGCGTATATGGTGATGGGTGGAATCCCTTATTATTGGAGTTTCCTCAAGCGAGGTGAAAGTGTGGCGCAGAATATCGATAGAATGTTTTTCAAGGAAAAAGGAGAACTCTCGCTGGAATTTAAGGCGTTGTATTCATCGCTATTTAAGCGTCCCGACACCCATATACAGATAGTTACAGCCCTTGCGACTCGAAAAATGGGAATGCTGAGAGACGATATGCTCACAGCCACTAAACTCACCGACAACAAAACATTCTCCACAGCCCTGCTCGAACTTGAACAGTGCGGTTTCATCCGCAAATATCTCCCTATTGGGGCGAAAAGAAAGAATGCCGTGTATCAACTAATGGATAACTACACCCTTTTCTATTTCGATTTTATAAAAGAAAACCACAATGGAGATGAACATTTCTGGACCTCATCTATCGACACCCCGTTGCACCACAGTTGGGCAGGGCGAGCATTTGAGCGCGTGTGCCTCCAGCATCTACAGCAAATAAAAGCCGCACTCGGATTCTCGGCTGTGATAAGCAGTGCACATTCATGGGTGTATCGACCTCAAAAAAATGCCGAAGAAGGCACAAAAGGCGCACAAATTGATTTGCTAATCGACCGCAACGATAAGACAATCAACTTGTGTGAAATGAAATACTCATCCGCCCCCTACGTCATCACCGAAGAAGAGGATTTGAGAATAAGAAACCGCCGAGCGATGTTTATTCGCGCTACATCCACGCGGAAAACAGTGCTTGTAACCTTGATTACCACCTATGGTCTTGCTGCCGGAGGGTATTCTGGCGACATCCCTTGCCAGGTGACGATGAAAGACCTTTTTAAGTAGCCCTTATGGAATTATTAGTCGTGGAAATGTGCCAAAAAATCCCACATTTCCACGACTAATAAATTTTTTGCTCGCAAAACAAGTAGCAGGACACGCTCCCCCAAGTGCATCCGCGTCGCCAAGTGCGAGCAATAGAAGCCATCATGTCAATGAGCGATTGCGCTGCAAAGATACGACCTCAACTACCGTTAAATTTGTCAAATTTCCCCTTTTTGGCGCGTTTTGCATAAATAATGCGTTTTTTTGTTTTTTATAATGCCTATCCCGACGAAAATCGAGCCGAAAGTCGCTATAATTTTTGAGAATCGACGCTATTTTCGTAACTTTGCAAGTTAATATAAGGAATTATGTCGTTAATAGATGTCATATTACTAATAGTGATAATCGGTGGAGTGTTGAGAGGCGGAATGCAAGGTGCCATCAAGCAGATTACATCCATCATCGCGCTCGTTTTGGCTATCATTCTCACCAACATGTTTGGCGGTGTCGCCACAACATTGCTCGGCGAGATAGTGCCCGAAATGGGCGAGGAGCAATGGCTCGGCGCATTTGTGGCGCATGTGCTGCTTTTTGTGCTGGTCTATCTCTCGGTGTCGCTGCTCGGGCGGGTTATCAAGAACCTCGTGTCGTCGCTAAGCCTCGGTTTTATCGACCGCATCCTCGGTGCTCTCTTCTGCACCCTGAAATATGTGCTCATCTTGAGCCTTTTGCTCAATGCATGGCACTACATTAGCCCCGACAGCAGTGTGTTCACCTCGTCGCGGCTTCTCGACGGCGCGCTCATGCGTTGGATAGTCGATTTCGCACCGATGCTCATCGACTCACCGCTCATAGCCGAAACTCTAAATCATGCCGGCAATGCGGCAACGGCGGCGGTTGAATAGAACCTGACCGGTGAAAATTTTGTTATATAGAAAGTATGCAAGACAATATGGAACAAAACAATATAAACGTAGCCGACAAGAAGCAAGAAAATGAAGAAATCTTGCGCGATGTAACCGCCGGCGAATACAAATACGGATTTGTGTCGGATATCGACACCCACATTATCCCCAAGGGGCTGAATGAGGATGTGGTGCGATACATCTCCACTGTGAAAGGCGAGCCGGAATGGCTGCTCGAATTTCGCCTCAAGGCGTTCCGCCACTGGCAGTCGCTCGAGATGCCGCATTGGGCACATCTCGACATCCCCGAAATCGATTATCAGGGAATCAGCTACTACGCTGCACCCAAGCCGAAAAGCGACGCTCCGAAATCGCTCGACCATATCGACCCCGACCTCAAGAAAACTTTCGACAAACTCGGAATTTCGCTCCAGGAACAGATGCGCCTGAGCGGAATGGCAGTGGACGCGGTGATGGACAGCGTGAGCGTGAAGACCACCTACCGCGAGCGTCTTGCCGAACTCGGCGTGATTTTCTGCTCCTTCTCGGAGGCGGTCAAAGACTATCCCGACTTGGTGAAAAAATACCTCGGCAAAGTGGTGCCCTACACCGACAACTATTTCGCCGCCCTCAATTCGGCGGTGTTTAGCGACGGCTCCTTCGTCTATATCCCCAAGGGGGTGAGATGCCCGATGGAGCTCTCCACCTATTTCCGCATCAACTCGGCGAACATAGGGCAGTTTGAACGCACCCTCATTGTTGCCGACGACGATGCCTACGTCTCCTATCTCGAAGGCTGCACCGCCCCGATGCGCGACGAAAACCAGCTCCACGCCGCAATCGTGGAGATAATCGTTGAAGACCGCGCCGAGGTGAAATATTCTACCGTGCAAAACTGGTATCCCGGCGACAAAAACGGCAATGGCGGTATCTACAACTTTGTAACCAAGCGCGGATTGTGCCGCGGTGATTTCTCCAAGTTGTCGTGGACCCAGGTGGAAACCGGAAGCGCTATCACTTGGAAATATCCGAGTACGGTGCTCGCAGGCGACAACTCGGTGGGCGAATTCTACTCGGTGGCAGTAACCAACAACTACCAGCAAGCCGACACCGGCACCAAGATGATTCACATCGGCAAGAACAGCCGTAGCACCATCGTGTCGAAGGGAATCTCGGCGGGACACAGCCAGAACAGCTACCGCGGACTCGTGAAAGTGGTGCCAAAAGCCACCGGATGCCGCAACTTCACCCAGTGCGACAGCCTTCTGCTCAGCGACACCAGCGGCGCCCACACATTCCCGTATATCGATGTGCAAAACTCGTCGAGCGTGGTCGAGCACGAGGCTACTACATCAAAAATCAACGAAGACCAGATATTCTACTGCAACCAGCGCGGAATCTCCACCGAAGACGCCATCGGACTCATTGTCAATGGCTATGCCAAGGAGGTGATGAGCAAACTCCCTATGGAATTTGCCGTCGAGGCGCAAAAACTCCTCCAGGTAACCCTCGAGGGCGCAGTGGGATAGCAATTATAAACTCGAATAACATAAAACGCTATGCTTGAAATAAAAAATCTTCATGCCACAATCGAAGGCAAGGAAATATTAAAAGGTATCAACCTTGTGGTGCGTCCCGGCGAGGTGCACGCAATCATGGGTCCCAACGGCTCGGGAAAGAGCACCCTCTCGGCAGTGCTCACAGGCAATCCGGCATACACCGTTACCGGCGGCGAGGTTACATTCTATGGCAAAGACCTCCTCGCCATGTCGCCCGAAGACCGCAGCCACGAAGGGCTTTTCCTCAGTTTCCAATATCCGGTGGAGATCCCCGGAGTGTCGATGGTCAACTTTATGCGTGCCGCAATCAACGAGAAGCGCAAATACTTCGGCAAAGAGCCACTCTCGGCAACCGAATTTCTCAAACTCATGCGCGAGAAACGTGCCATTGTCGAACTCGACAACAAACTCGCATCGCGCTCGGTGAACGAAGGCTTCTCGGGCGGCGAGAAAAAGCGCAACGAGATTTTCCAAATGGCTGTGCTCGAGCCGAAACTCTCAATACTTGACGAAACCGACAGCGGTCTCGACATCGACGCCTTGCGTATCGTTGCCGGCGGTGTAAACAAGTTGAAAACCGAAAACAACGCCACTATCGTCATCACCCACTATCAGCGCCTGCTCGACTATATCAAACCAGATTTCGTGCATGTGCTCTACAAAGGGAAGATTGTGATGACCGGCGGTCCCGAACTCGCACTCACCCTCGAGGAAAAAGGCTACGACTGGATTAAGCAAGCCGAAGAACAACGAATTGAAAACGGCAAGTGATGAGACAATATATCGATTTCTATAACTCGCAGCGAGACAACATCTCAGCCCACTCCTCGCAACTGATGAATTCTCATCGCGCTGAGGCGCTGGAGGTTGTGGAGCGTGTTCCGCTTCCGCGCAAGGGGAGCGAGAACTACGAGGTGAGCGACCTCCCGGCAATGTTTGCCCCCGATTTCGGCATAAATGTCAATCGTGTCGATATTCCCATCGATGTGGCAGACACATTCCGCTGCGATGTGCCCAATCTTTCCACTCACATCTATTTCCTGCTCAACGATGCATTCCGCGCGGGAAAGTCGTCGGGCGTGTCGATGCCCTCGGGCGTGATTGTGGATTCGCTATGCCGCGCATCGCAACTCTACCCCGACCTTGTGGGGCAATACTACAACACCATCGCTCCACATGACAATGCTCAAGTGGCTCTCAACACCCTCTTGGCGCAGGATGGCGTGTTTGTATATATCCCCGACGGTGTAGTGCTCGACAAGCCGTTGCAATTTGTCAACATATTCAACTCTGCCAAGCCGCTCATGGGCAACCGCCGCTGGCTCATCGTCATGGGGCGCGACTCCAATGCTCGCTTGCTCCTCTGCGACCACACGCAAAACAAGGAGTGCGAGTTTCTCAACAACCAGGTGATGGAAGTTGTTCTCGGCGAGAATGCCACCCTCGACATCTACGATATCGAGGAATCGTCGAGCCTCACGGGACGGGTGTCGTCGCTGTGGGCGCGTCAAGCCACAGGCAGTAATCTCCTTGTGAATGGCATCACTCTCGTGAATGGCACCACCCGCAACGATATGTCGGTGGACATCGTGGGAGAGCATTGCGAAACACATCTCCTCGGCATGGCTATCTGCAACGAGCATCAGGTTATCGACAACCACACCTTCATAGCCCACAACACCCCGCGCTGCACCAGCAACGAACTCTTCAAGTATGTGCTCGACGATGAGGCGCGCGGTGCTTTCACCGGAAAAATCCTGGTGAAAAAGGGTGCCGACAAGGTGGAGGCTTACCAAAGCAACAAAAATGTGCTTGCGTCGGAACTCGCCAAGGTGCACACCAAGCCGCAACTCGAAATCTATAACGACGATGTGCGTTGCAGCCACGGTGCCACTGTGGGACAACTCGACAAGAACGCACTTTTCTATATGCAGGCGCGTGGCATCTCCCTCTCCGAGGCGCGCATGCTCCTTATGCAGGCTTTTATGAGCGATGTCATCGCCGAAGTGAGACTCGAATCGCTCCGCGACCGCTTGAGACACCTTGTCGAGAAGCGTTTCTACGGACAACTCGCTTTGTGCCGCGATTGCGCCGCTTCTTGCCACGACAAGATTAACCACATCTGAATCTATGAGCAAAATTCTTGATATTGAAAAGATTAGGGAAGATTTCCCGATATTGAAACGAACCATCGAGGGGAAACCTCTCATCTATCTCGACAGCGCCGCCACTTCGCAAACTCCCCGTTGCGTGGTCGAGGCGATTGAGAAGATGTATTTCGAGACCAAAGCCAATGTGCACCGCGGTGTGCACACCCTCTCGCAGGAGGCTACCGACAAGGTGGAGGCTGCCCGCGAGCATGTGCGCCGCTACATCAACGCTTCTTCTATCGAGGAGGTAATCTTCACTCGCGGCACCACCGAGGCTATCAATCTCGCTGCTTCGTCGCTCGGTGACTCGTTCTGCAACGGCGATGAGATTATACTCTCGGTGATGGAACACCATGCCAACATCATTCCGTGGCAACTCCTCCAGCGCCGCCGTAGAATCAACCTCAAGGTGATTCCGATGAACGACCGCGGCGAGCTTCTTCTCGATGAATATGAAAAACTGTTTAGCGACAACACTCGCATGGTGGCTATTGCCCATGTGAGCAATGTGCTCGGCACCGTGAATCCGGTGAAGGAGATGGTGGCTATTGCCCACAAGCATGGCGTGCCGGTGCTCGTCGATGGCGCTCAGGCTGCGCCCCACATGAAAATCGACGTGCGCGACATCGATGCCGACTTCTACGCTTTCTCGAGCCACAAAATGTATGGTCCCACCGGCGTGGGAGTGCTCTATGGCAAGAAAAAACTCCTTGAGGTGCTTCCTCCCTATCAGGGTGGCGGCGAGATGATTAAGCATGTGTCGTTTGAGAAGACCACTTTTGCCGACCTCCCGTTCAAATTTGAGGCGGGAACCCCCGATTATGTGGATATTGCCGCATTCGATACAGCTCTTTCATATATAGAGAGCATCGATATCCGCGAAATCGAGGCTCACGAGCAATATCTCTGCGATATGGCTACTCGCCTGCTCAACGAAATCCCGGGGATGCGCATCTTTGGCAATGCCCCGCACAAAAGCGGCGTGGTGTCGTTTCTCGTAGGGGATATCCATCACTATGATATGGGCTTGCTGCTCGACAAACTCGGAATTGCCGTGCGCACAGGGCATCATTGCGCCCAGCCGCTCATGACCGCTTGCGGTGTCGAGGGCATGGTGCGCGCTTCGTTTGCGCTCTACAACACCGAGGAGGAGGTGCAACACTTCGTAGAGGCTGTGGCGAGAGTCGCCAAGATGTTTTAATTAAGTTACGACATGATAGAACGCGTTATAATAATAGACACTGTCGATCCCGTGGTTTTCTACGGGGTGAACAATTGCAATATCCACCTCATTCGCAATCTCTTCCCTAAACTTCGCATGGCTGCCCGGGGCACGGTGATTAAGGTTATCGGCGAGGAGAGCGAGACTCTCGTTTTCGAGCAGAAAGTGAAGAAACTCGAGGAATATTGCGCAAAATATAACCAACTCACCGAGGAGGTAATCATGGAGGTGATTAAAGGTGGCTCGCCGAAGGCGCAGGATGCCGATGAGGCTATCATCTACGGCATCAACGGCAAGCCTATCATGCCTCGCAACCCCAACCAGAGTCGGTTGGTGAAGAGTTTTCATGAAAACGACCTCACTTTTGCGCTCGGTCCTGCCGGTACCGGCAAAACCTATATCGCCATCGCCCTCGCTGTCAAGGCGTTGAAAAACCGCGAGGTGAGGCGCATTATCCTTTCGCGCCCCGCTGTCGAAGCGGGTGAGAAACTCGGCTTCCTCCCCGGTGATATGAAGGACAAAATCGACCCGTATCTACAGCCGCTCTACGATGCCCTCGAGGATATGATTCCCGTGGCAAAACTCAAGGAGATGATGGAGGGGAACGCTATACAAATTGCTCCGCTCGCGTTTATGCGCGGTCGCACCCTCAACGATGCCGTGATAATCCTCGATGAGGCGCAGAACACCACAACCCACCAAATCAAGATGTTCCTCACCCGTCTGGGTATGGGCTCCAAAATGATTATTACCGGCGATGTTACTCAAATCGACCTGCCGCGCACCGTGCAGTCGGGTCTTGTGCAGGCTCTGCGTGTGCTCAACAATGTGAAAGGCATCGGCAAGATAGAATTTGAAAAAGGGGATATCGTTCGCCACAATCTCGTGCAGCGCATTGTCGAGGCTTACGAGCGCCACGACGAGGAGATGAAACAAGCGAAATACGCTTCGCAGGAGGAGCCGGAAGAAGACCGATAATCATTCCGTTGCCATGGCAGAGAACAAGTTGCTGTCGCTAATCAGAGACGGGGGCGAGATATCCTTGCGCAAGCAGATATGGCTCACCCTTCAACTCAGTGCCCCTGCAATCATGGCGCAGTTGTCGGTGATTGTGATGCAATATATCGATGCTGCCATGGTGGGGCGCCTCGGTGCCGCTCCTGCCGCTTCCATCGGACTTATGTCCACCACCACTTGGCTTTTCAACGGGCTCTGTTCGGCTGCCGCTATGGGCTTCTCGGTCCAGGTGGCTCATCTTGTGGGTGCCAAGGAATATGCTTCGGCGCGCGGTGTGTTGCGGCAGTCGCTGATGGCGATGCTCCTTTTCGGCTGCTTGATTGGTGGCATCGGGGCGGTAATCAGCCCTATGCTTCCGCATTGGCTCGGAGGCAATGCAGACATTACCGGCGATGCGTCGTTGTATTTCCTAATCTACTCCCTTTCTCTGCCCGCTTTCCAGATGGTGCTCCTTGGCGGCAGCATGTTGCGCTGCTCTGGAAATATGAAAGTGCCGGGATTGCTCAATGTGGTGATGTGTGTGCTCGATGTGGTGTTCAACCGATTGCTCATCTTCGAGAGCGAAACCTGCACGGTGATGGGCTTTGACATCACGATACCCGGTGCCGGGCTGGGAGTGGCTGGTGCTGCAACAGGCACCGCGCTTTCAATCCTTGTAACGGCGATTCCGATGCTCATATATGCCTGCTTCAAGAGCAGCGAACTCAATTTGCGGCTCGACAGCGGCTCATTTATTCCGTCGCGCGCCATGCTGCGCAAGGCGGTGAAGATAGCGGTGCCGATGAGTGGCGAGCACATCGTGTTGTGTGGCGCGCAAATCCTCTCCACCGTGATTGTTGCCCCTCTTGGAACCATTGCGATTGCCGCAAATTCCT
Organism: Bacteroidales bacterium; assembly: GCA_004557195.1. Classification (GTDB taxonomy): domain Bacteria; phylum Bacteroidota; class Bacteroidia; order Bacteroidales; family Muribaculaceae; genus W0P31-042. The sequence continues at coordinate 9,702 of SFER01000045.1, forward strand.
TTGCCATCGTTGCCGAAAGCCTCTGCTACATGCCGGGATATGGCATTGCCGATGCCGCCACCACGCTTGTGGGGCAGAGTGTCGGCGCCGGACGAAAAGACCTCGCTCTGCGTCTTGCCAACATTGCCGTGGGGCTTGGAATGGTAGTTATGACCGCCATGGGAGTGGTGATGTATCTTGCTGCCCCGGTGATGATTGGGGTGATGACTCCCGATGCCGAAATAACCCTTCTTGGCACCGAAATCTTGCGCATCGAGGCATTTGCCGAACCGATGTTTGCCGCCTCGATAGTGGCGTATGGCGCATTTGTTGGCACCGGCGACACTTTGGTGCCGAGTGCGATGAATTTCGTGTCGATATGGGCGGTAAGGCTCACACTTGCCGCTGTTCTCGCTCCACATTACGGACTTGTGGGTGTGTGGATTGCGATGTGTGTCGAGTTGTGTTTCCGCGGTGTGATATTCCTTGTGCGCCTCCGCTCAAAACGCTGGCTCTCTTCAAAATGAAAAAAGGCACCGAAGTGCCTCTTTTTATTCCAATTTTTTTGCCTCTTTTTATTCCAATTCTTTGAGAGCGTTGAAGAATTTTTGTTGTCCGGCAAGAAGGATGTTGATGCCTCGAGGGATAATGTCGTTAAATACCGGAGTGGAGTCGAGGAGTTGTTCAAAGAAGAGCCACACATTTGTTTCGCCGAAGATGCTTGCTTTAATAACCTTCATGTCGTTGTTGGTTACATTGATGGCTTCGAGAGTCTCAAGACGATTCTCGGGTGTGCATGAATAGATTCCCGGCATTGCGAGACGGAAAAATTGCTGGTCGTCGTCATCCGAGAGGATGAGGAAATCTGCCATTTGGTATTTGAAAGAGATACCAAATTCTTCTTCTGTAGGAACTAATCCTTGTTGTTTGAGATAATCAAACACTTTTGTCATCATTTCGTTCATAATTGTAGGTTTTTATGGGGTTAGAAAATGTTTAATCGTTGATTTTGAATCCCACTCTCTTGCGCTCCGTTTCCTCCTGTGCAATTTCCTCCATTTTTTCGCGAAGCTCTTCATATTCACGCAGGGTGGCGGCGGTGAGCGATGGCTTGTTGCTCTTGATGCTGTCCATGAGGTGGGTTTGAGTGATGTTCACATCGGCAAATGCAGCAATCATGGCTGCATCGTTGGCAATGAAAGCGATGTCGCTCGACACATAGTTCTCGGTGGCTGCCGCGAGCGCATCGAAGTCGATTTCGTCGCATGGGCGGTCTTTGAGATAGAGCCGGAACATCGCCTTGCGCGCTTCGATGTCGGGTAGCGGCACATACACGAGGGTGTCGATGCGCCCTTTGCGAAGCACTGCGGTGTCGATACGGTCGGGACGGTTGGAGGTGCCGATTACAAAGAGCCCGCGTTTGGCGCAGTTGTTGAGTTGCGAGAGGAACTCGTTCACTTCGCCGGCGATATTGTTGTTGTCGGAGCCTTGTCGCTTCGGTACCATTGCGTCAAATTCGTCGAAGCAGAGCACCACCGGCTTCTTGGCTTCTGCCTGCTTGAACAGGTCGGCAATCATCCCTTGAGAGCCGTGGATGTAGATGCTTGCGAGGTCGGAGGCTTTGATAAACGAGTAGTTGAAGCCTGCCTCCTCGGCAAATTTCTCGGCAAAGAATGTTTTGCCGCATCCCGGAGGACCGTAGAGGAGCATTCCGTTTGGCGGTGTGATTTTATATTTTTCGGCTTTTTCTTTGTTTTTGAGCACGAATATCACCTTCTTGTTGAGCATCTCCTTGAGCGATTCCATGCCGGCTATGTCTTTGAATCCATTGCCATGGCGGGTGGAGATGCCGAAATCTTTTGCCGGGTCGGCAGATGCTGTTGATTGTCCGAAGACACTTTGCTCTGCTGTGTCATTGCCCGAAAGACTTTGTGGTTTCACATCCTCCTTTGGGCTGTCGTTGAGGATTTCCTCCCCTTTAACGGCGTTGATGAAGTCGCTGTAGTTGTTGAATCTGTCATTTGAATTTTTCTGTAGTGCCCTTTTGATAGCCTCAATGAGGTGTTGTGGGATAGGGGATGCGCTTTCGTAGGAAATTTCGTTCTTGCGAGCCTCCTTGATGCGGCGTTTCACCTCGGCGGCATTGTCGGCGCAGTCCGAGGTGCTCACATCCCATGGCTTGCGTCCGAAGAGCATATAGTAGAGCACCACGCCGGCAGAATACATGTCGGAGCGGCTGTCGTAGATGCCGAGGAACGTCTCTGGAGCGCGGCACACGGCAAAGAGGTCGTTTGTCGGGAAGAATGGCGAACCGAGAATGTTTGCAGTGGAGAGGTGCCCGAGGTCGATGATGATAGGCGTGATAGAGCCATCCTCATTCTCTTCGAGCATAATATTGCGCGGGCAGATGTCGTTGTGCGAGAGTTGGAGCGACGAGAGGTGGTTGAGTCCTTCGAGCACGCCCAAAATAATTTGTGTAGCCAAATCGGGCGCCAACGCGGTGTGGTTGCGCAATCTGTCGGCAAGGAGCGAGCCGCGGAAATATTCGGTAACGAGGAACTGATAGTCCACGCCATCGATTGTGGTCTCGCCGCGGTCGATAAACGTGATTATGTTCTTGTGTTTCAAGTTGGGCGAAGCCGCGAAGTCGATTTCCACTACATTGCGTTTGTCGGAGAGCAAGTCTTGCGGCATAGCGTTAATGTCAAACACCTTAAGGAAATAAGGTGTCGAGTCGTCGGGCATAGTGGCGCGATAAGTTGCGGCATAGTCGTTTGCCTTGATAAATGCGCGAACAATATATTTATCGTTAAGGATTGTACCTTCCGGGAAAATGTGCATGACAGAAAACTTATGATTACGAATATATGGCAAATATAGGCAAAAAATTGTATCGTACAAAATAAAATGACAAAAATAGATGAAAAAAGAATAGCCCGATTACAAATCGCTATCGGTTGTCGAGGTGACCGTAGTTTGAATTCGTGTGAAAATCCAAATTAATTTGCCGGAATAGGGGTAAAAAGTGTGATTGTGGCAGAATAATTTAGAAAATTAATTTGCCGGAATAGGTTATTTTTGTATCTTTGTGGCAGATTAATTTTGAGAATATGGAGAAGAATATAATTGGACGCAAGGAGGAGCGAAAAGTGTTATTGAGCCTAAGCAAGTCTAAACAGTCTGAATTTGCTGTGGTTTATGGGCGTCGCAGGGTGGGGAAGACCTATCTTGTGAGAGAACTTTTCGAGGGAAAATTTGCTTTCTATCACACAGCAATTTCCCCATTTGAAATGACCGACTCAGACTTGTTATATCGCCAACAATTAAAGACATTCTCCGAATCGCTGCGAATGTAT
>SFER01000245.1 GCA_004557195.1 Bacteroidales bacterium
CCTCTCGATAAAATGCTTGCGGGCGCGGACGAGAATTTCTTCGGCGTTAGGCTTTTTAGTGCCCAAGACGCCAGCAACCAGCAAAGAACTAAGTGGCTTCTCGCCGGTCAGCCCATAGTGAAGCTTCATTGCATTTCGCTCATCCTCGCTCATATCTGACAAAACATCATTTATCTCGGTAATAATCGGAAGCGACAAACAGACCCCCACTGCTTTTCCATCCCAGAATATATCGTTAATCATAGCCTCGTAAGCCTGTTCGATATCCATTTTCACCAACTCCTTTCAAGGTGCGATTTTAGCGGATTTTTGGCACAAAAAACCACCAGATAATTCTATTTTATCATAATCTGGTGGACTTGTCAATATGTAGGGCTAGCGGAAGATGCCGTGTTTTTTAGCTTTGTCGAATTCTTGGAGGAGTTCCTTCTGCTTCTTACTGAGATTGCGCGGGATCTCGACATTGACCGTGACGATGTGCGGGCCACGCTCATCCGAGCCGAGACGTGGGGCGCCATGGCCGGAAAGTTTGAAGTTGGTGCCCGGTTGAGTGCCAGCCGGAACCTTCATCGTGACTTTGCCGTCGACAGTTTCGACATCAACCTCGGTACCAAGTGCGGCGTCAACCATAGAAATTGTAACCTCGGAAAGAATAAGATCATCCTCACGAGTGAGAGTTTTATGGGCGCGGACGCGGACCTCGACATAGAGATCGCCTCGCTCGCCACCCTTCTCTGGCGCTTCACCGCCCTTGCCGCTAAGGCGAATGGACTGACCGTCGTAAATACCGGCCGGGATTTTGAGCTTAAGCGGTTTGCCGTCGATCGTAACTTCCTTAGTGACGCCAAATATAGCATCTTCGAAGTTGATCGTAATACTAGTGCGTAAATCGCGACCACGACGAGCACCACGGAAGCCACCAAAGCCACCGCCAAACATGGCGCCTAGAATGTCGTCGAGACCGCCGCCACCGAAGTCGAAGTTGAACGATTGGCCGCTATAGCTGTAACTACCGCCGCCAAATGGGTTACCTCCGCCAAAAGGATTGCCGCCACCGGCGCCACCAACACCGGCATGACCAAACTGGTCATAGCGTTGACGCTTGGTTTTGTCGCTAAGAACACTGTAAGCTTCGTTGATTTCTTTGAACTTTTCTTCGGCTGCTTTGTCGCCCGGATTTTTGTCTGGATGATATTTGACAGCAAGCTTACGAAAAGCTTTTTTGATTTCATCATCAGATGCACCCTTTTGAATGCCGAGAACTTCATAATAGTCTCTTTTACTCATGTGTCTAGTATAGCATTTAGCAGTCTAGGGGGCAAGAGTGCTAGCTATTTATCATGAGAATGCCGACGAAAATCAGAAAGCCGGCTACCATGTAGCTATAGATAACTTTTTTGGTCATTTTCTTGGCGTGAATAAACTTCGGAAAGGCGCGACCGAGCAGAATCGCCAGCACAAAACCCGCCACAAGACTTGCGACACGGCTAACAACCGTAAAGAGCGCGACCACTGGCGCCATGATAAGGCCAAGTTTTTGAAGAATCTCGGCAAAGGTGGTAACGATATTGTCTGCCCACATAGCAAGATTGTTGGCGTGGCGTTTTTTATGTGTCTTAAAAGTGCGTTTTAGGGCTGTGCGCCAATTTTCGAACAGAATTAGCGCAATAATCGTGGCGACACAAGAGCCGAGCTCAAAATAGAAGAAGGACTGCGAGAAGAGCGTAAAATCTTTGACGCCATCAAGAAAATAGACAAAAACAATGTCGGAGGTAATTGAAAAAGTAACTGAAACGAGCGTAAGGCCAGCCGTGACAAGATCAGGTGCTTTGCCCTTTTTGCCGTCATTGCCACTAAAAACAATAATGACCGCCGCGACCATAATAAAGATAAAAGCGAGAGCTTGGCTGGTGGTGATTTCTTGACCCAAAATAGTAACGCCAAGCGCAAGACTGAGCAGTGGGCCTACCTGGCTATAGATAGAAACGTCGATAGTATCGCCAGATTGAAGCGACTTATAGTAAAAGGCCGAGCCGATAGTATTGATAACGCCAGCGAACATTAGAC
>SFER01000246.1 GCA_004557195.1 Bacteroidales bacterium
GTGAGATTGTAGCCGTATGCTCGCGGATTCTCAAGCACCATCTTCATTGCCAAGAAACGAAACACATATCTCGATGTCTCCTCATTAAGATATAGGTCGAAAGAGGTGTCTCTCAACTGTCGGTCAAGTTCTTTGGATATTCGCGCCATTCCGGCATTGTAGCTTGCAGCCACAGTGCCCCAGTCTTTATATTTGGCATATCCTTTCTTGAGATATTTGCAGGCGGCAATAGTGGCTTTTTCGGGGTCGTAACGCTCATCCACCTCATCGCTCACCTCAAGACCATACTGTTTGGCAGCAGATTCGATAAATTGCCAAATTCCCGCGGCTTTTGCATGGCTGTAGGCACGAATATTGAAATAGCTCTCTACCGCGCAGAGATACACCATATCTGTAGGAACGCCATACTCTTTAAGGATAGGGATAATAATCGGGAAAAACCGATTTGCGCGCTTTATGGTGAGGAGCATATTGCTATGACCGTAGATAAGCGATGTGAGCTCGCGGTCGAGACGCTCAAACATGTCAAGGCGGTCGAGATCGACATCATCGCCGGCAAATTTCACCGAATAAGGGATAGTGGGATTGGGAGCCTGAGAGAAAATAATGCTTTTGTCGCCGGTCTGAGGCTTAGCCGATTTGCCATTGCCGGAAGCCTCGGCAGCAAAGAATACACCAGAGCAGAGTATGCATCCGGATAGAAATGTCAAGATTGTAGTTTTCATAATTACTCGGTAGGGGTTGTGTTATTTTTGTTCTTGTTGTATCCTACGATATTAATATCGCCTTTGAGTTTGTATTTCTTGCCGTCGGCGCCTTTTGCCTCAATGACATAGAAATAAACACCGGGGCCAACATATTTGCCTTTATATTTTCCATCCCAACCTTGAGAAGGGTCGTTGAACTTAAAGATTTCGACACCCCAACGGTTGAAGATGTGACATTCAAACGAGATAATCGACTTGTACTTAACTCGCCACACATCGTTGATGCCCTCGGAAGCCTCGGGAGAGAAAGCATTGGGACAACGGAGGTCCGACTCCCCTATCGAGATGGTGAAAATGTCGCTGTATGACTCGCAAGCACCCGAATCGTTAGCACCCATGAAGCGCACATAGAAAGTGCCTGCTTCGTTGAAGGTGTAATTGAGGGTTTCTTCATCATATCTTTGCAGAATCTCCACAAACTCCTCATCCTTAGCAATTTGCCACTCTTTATGAATTACCGCATAGGTAACAAAACCTTCAAAACAGATATCGGCAGGAGCCGAGCCACCAAGTTCGGTATCTCCTTCTTCGGGATTGGTTCGTGTGGCTGTGGCGTGAACCTCGACAGCCTGCGCCTGGTATGTGTCGCTCTCGGCAGAGTCCTCGGTGCCCCAAAAATGGAGGTATTTATCCCCTTTGACAACAAAGGTGGTGTTGCAAAGCGGAGCATCGACTTGCATCGACTCCTTGAGCGCGGTAAACGACTTTGCGCGCTCGACATATTGATAGGACGAGGTTTCGTCGTTCCACTCGAGAGTGTTGTAAGAGAGGGAAATCTCGCGGTCGAGCACCTTGCGCTGACCATTGATTGTGTAATATGTCATTTCGGGACCAAACCCTACCGGCATCACAATAGTTGTGGAGCAGTCGCTCTCGGAAGAAACGGCAAGTGCATCGATGGAGAAATAAAAATCGGCATAGTTCACCACCCAGATGTATTTGCGATTGGTTCCTTCTTCGATAATGTAACCTTTATTGGCATCGATGGCATTGAGGACACTGGTAGTGCCTTCTACCGAAATTCCGGAGGTTACTTCCTGGGCATATCCCCCTCCGGTATTGCCATAGACATACCATTTTACCGATGCCGGATTGGAATCGGCAGTGTAGGCGATTTTTACACCCGCCGTATTATTGAGCACATACACCGCATTCAGTCCGGTCGAAGCCTCGGGGGTCTCGGTGAATACCGGAGCGGTATTGCCAAGAAAAGCGAAATCACCGGCTGAAGCAGTTGCCGCAATAGCCGATAACACAAAAGAAATGAGATATTTATTTACAC
>SFER01000247.1 GCA_004557195.1 Bacteroidales bacterium
AAAGACCCCGAACTCGCTTCGCCGGAGAACAGCCGCCTCAACCGCCACCTCCACTTCCTGTTCGACAAAACAGTGAACTGGAGCCTAATAAGTTGAACACATTTTTTAACATCATCCGCCCCCGTGAAACGCCCACACGAGCGTAATGTTCAAAAACATGTTGTAAAACATAAAAACGCTGCAACACATTAAGCCACAAAGGTTTAATCACTGCATTTTCATACATTTTTCATCTGATTCAACATTTTTAAATGTAAAATATTTTTTTCTCTCTGTAATAATCCCTAACTTTGTGGAAATGAATTTGAATTAACGAAAAAATCTTAAAACAGTGGAAAGGACATTAGTAATTCTCAAGCCTTCGGCAATGGCACGCAACTTAGTCGGCAACATCATAACCCGTTTTGAACAAAAAGGGTTGATAATAGCAGGTATGAAGATGATGACACTCACCGAAAGCCTCCTCACAGAGCATTATGCCCACCTTGTTGACAAACCGTTTTTCAAATCCTTACTCGCCTCGATGACAGCACTTCCGGTGATTGTTGTGTGCTTGAAAGGAAAAGACGCAGTGGCTGTGGTTCGCGCCATGACCGGTGCCACCAACTCAAGAAACGCAGCTCCCGGCACTATCCGCGGCGATTTTGGCATGAGCGGTCAGGAAAATATCATCCATGCATCCGACTCGGTTGAAAACGCAGAAATCGAACTTCAACGCTTCTTCCGCGCCGATGAGATATTTGAATTCACTCCTGCCAACTTGAAATTTTTGTACGCTCCCAACGAGGCATAATCCCCTACGGAGCAAAGAATGAGAGGGCAAACAATGAATTTGAAGAAGATTACATCAGTATTGGCAATTGCGATGGTAGGGGTTGCGACCAATTCGGCGCAAAACCTCCAATCGGTGTCGCGCCACGGCAATATGCACGACGACCTCCTCGCATCGCAAACCACAATCACCGACCAGATACGTCTCTCCGAGACCAAAGAATACATGGATATCATATTGCAGGAAGAAAGCGAGCCTGAATTGGATATCTATAAAGAAGGTTGGGAAAGCGACCGCGTTAACCCCTACAAAAACGCCATCGTCCCCGACCGCAAAGTCATCAACGTGAAAAACTTCGCGATGCCGACACCGGGATACATCACATCCCCCTACGGCTATCGCCCGCGTTTCCGCCGCATGCACAAAGGCGTTGACCTCAAAGTGCAAATCGGCGACACTATCCGTGCCGCTTTCGACGGCAAAATCCGCCTCACAAAATACGAGCGCCGCGGCTACGGCTACTATGTAATCGTTCGCCACGAAAATGGTCTCGAAACCGTGTATGGGCACTTGTCGAAATTCCTCGTTAAGCCCAACGATTATGTGAAAGCCGGCGACCCAATCGCCCTCGGTGGCAACACCGGACGCAGCACCGGTCCTCACCTCCACTTCGAAACCCGCTTCATGGGATACGCTATCAACCCCACCGCGATTTTCGACTTCGACAATCAGACCACACACACCGACACCTACACATTCGACAAGAGCACATTTGAGCGTGGTCGCAACTACAACCCCTACAAGGGTCGTGAACGCTACTACGCAAGCACAAAGAACAAAAAAGGCTCCAAGGCTACTGCCGGCGGAAAAGTGTCGCACAAAGTGCGCAAAGGCGAAAGCCTCTCCAAGATTGCGAGACGCTACGGCGTGAGCATCAACCAGCTTTGTCGTCTCAACGGCATCACCCGCTCCACCAAGCTACAAGTGGGCAGAGTGCTCCGCGTGAAATAACCCGTTGAAACGTGTGCCCCGTGTAAAACTCCATGTGAAATAAACACAGCAAGAATAAACTACAGCGGCTCCCCGAGCCGCTTTTTTCATCCCCAACCGCGCCTAATACCGCGCCTAATATTTTAGGGGTAGTAAAAAAATTGTAACCATCCGAACTAAGCCGGCATGGAGCCAACAAAAAAATCGCGCGTTTTATTCGTGCGATTTTTTGTAATAGAAAGGTAGCATTTGTCTGATTT
>SFER01000248.1 GCA_004557195.1 Bacteroidales bacterium
TCAAACGTTGAATAATTTGTAGTTTTTCTTTTGATGAACGCTTCATAATTAAACTGCACTCCAAAAGTTTTGTGTCTAACTTTTGGGGTGCAGTTCATTTCGGAAAGACCCTTGCAGGGAGTGAGGAGAGAGGCCGGGGTCAGATGTTGCGGAACACGTTGCCGTTGGCGCCCATTGTGTAGTCGTACATGAACAGCTCGCGTCCGAAGGCTTCATAGTCAAAGTAGTTGGCGAGATTGCCCATTGTCCTTTCGAGGTCGTAGCATTCCTCTACGATGTGTCGGGCGAAGTCTTCCTCGCTGTCCCATTCGCCGCAGTAGGCTTCCTCGAAGTTGTCGAGTTCATCGTGCAGCTCCATATAGTCGTCGACTGCCTCGGCTCCGTGCTTGTCACACATATCTGTGTATTCCTTGATGTGCTCGAAGTCGTCCTCGCTCATGAAGCCCTCGCTGTACCACTGGCGGGGGAAGCATTCATAGTCCTGTGCCATCAGCTCGGGGTCGGCCTCGTCGGCGTGAATGGCCTGGCAGAAGTTGATAAACTCGTCGTAGTCGTCGAAGGTGGAGAGGTCAATCCACAGGCCGCAGAGCGAGCCGTCATTGTACTTTCCGTAAGTTCCCACATAGACAGAGGGTTCGCCGTCAAGGCTGCTTTTGTGTTCAGCGATAGCGTCTTCGAGTTCGGGGACAGTGAAGTCCAGTTCGTGGAGTCGGTCAACGACTCTTGGCGTGATGTTGAGTTCTCCGAATTGTAGTCTCATTGTAGTTGTAATTGAGGGGGTTGACATAAGAGTTATTGTTTAAGTTTTACGTTGCAAGAATTGGAGAACTGAGAAAGCGACTACCACAAATTTGATAGAGAATTTTTAGCGACTGCGGCCAAAAATGAGGCTTGTACCATTTTTTGAAAAATTGTCGTGCAAATAGCGGCGCGGTTTTGGTAATGAGCGGTCAGTCCTACATTTGCGACAGGAAAACTAACAATGGCTCTGACGGAGAACCGTGAAATGGAGGCGGAGATGAGATGAAAAGTAGGAGGGCTTAATTGAGCGGAGAGCGGTTTACTGCCACGATTGGCCGGAACGCCCGTCACCGACCGAAGATGCTATCGCACAAAAGCGGATAGGCATTGCCCGACTATGTGGGTGCTTACATTCAGGAAAGTACAATGGCGGCGGTGCCGTCCGTGGGTTGACCTCGGAGCCTCGGCTACTGCGACACCTCTTACAGGGCTCACGCTTACGAAGCAGACCTTACCTTGATTTAGGCACAGAACTTTGAACGCTCCCCTGACTACCGCTGATATTGCGAGGCGAAGCGGCCAACTACGGTGGATGGTTCAGCTCCCCGGAGGAAGCAAGCCACATCGTAATAGATTGCTACGAATGGGCGGTCGAGCCTTTGACTATGAAGCCGCGCTGTTCATAGAGACTGCGCAATGGGCTTGCAACGGCAGTGCTCCGGCATGTCTGATCCCAACCTCTCGACCTCTGCAAGGGTTGCCAATAGGAAAGGCTCGCTTCCTATGAAAACAGTAACACCCCACTTCACAGCGGAGCGAAACCCTCAAAACTTATGTATGACGGAATGCAATATGGTAACTCAGATAACGCAGGGAACGAGCGACTTCAACGCCTTGTGGCTCACCTCATAGAGGTAGCCACCGGGGTCTCCCATTGGAGTGCAGAAATCAATGTAGCCCTTTATGGTGGGGCGTGGATGTTCGGAGCAGCCGATCAGCCACGACTTTCCGCTTTGGTCGGTGACAACGAAGCCGAGGGCAACCGAGGCCGTTGGAAGCATATCTGCGCAACGGAAGCGCAAGGTGGCGGTGTCGGTTGACCGACCCGACTCCTTTTCGGTGACGCATTGACACTCCGGCTCACCGAAGAACTCCACCGGGGTAATGTCGGTGAGGACGGCCACGGGCATTTGGCAGATGCCGTGCAGGTCAACGCGGCGCGGTAGCTTGGCGCAGTCCACCCAACCGAGGGCGCGGACGCCGGGAAGTATTTGAGTTGTCGTTTTCATAAAAAGCGGAAAAAGCGGAAAGTATAATTTTGGCAGGGGTCAAAATCAATAAGATTTTTGCGATTTTTTTGAACTTTTGCGTTGGCGGTCAAGGTAGAGGTCACGCTGCCGTTGGTACCGCTTGGCGATGGCGTTCCAATTAGCCTCGGTTGGTTCGATGCCGTGCTTCTCCATCCAAGCATAAATCAGCTCGTCCTGGCGGCGACCGATTTTGCCGAAATGGTGCAGGTCGTTCCACAGCGCCACATCGAAGCGATTGCGGATGCAGTTGAGCAATGCCGATGTGGCCCGCTTGGGTAGGTAGTTGTAGGTCTCGGCGGGTCGGTGGCGGAACGCAGGGATTGCAATGGCAATCTCTCCGGTTCCGGCTTCAAGCTGCGGCTGCACGGAGTGCGGTAGCCGCTGAAGATAGACCTCCAACACCTTGCTCTCGACCGAGCCCTTTTGCAGGATGCACGGCACCTCCCCGCCGCAGTCGTGAACGAACCACTGCGCGAGGTAAGGGTCAAGGGCGATATAGATGCAATACTGACTCATACTTGGTGGTGGAAATGCTTGATTTCCATACACAAAGTTAACAAAAATCAGCGACTTAACCAATTTAATGCGCTGATATTTAAGCGATTGCGCAACCCAATGCGACACACTGCAACTTAAAAAATGTAAAAATTTCAAGCCTCGAAGAAGAATGAAATTTTTATAGGCATATAGATGTGCCGTGACAGCCGTGACGGCGTGATTTGGCTGAGAATGCATTGAGGTGCGCGAGATGCAAGCCTCTTATTACTATACTTTTATCTCTTTTAAGAGAAAGAAATAAGGAATAAGGGCTTGTCACAGACCGTCACGGCTGATTTTATGAAGTGTGCCAACATCACGGCACATCACGGCAAAGTCACAACGATAAAAGGCTATATTTCAGCCATATCACAAATATCACGTTGCGTTTTCAAAAATAAAGGGTGATGAAAACGCCGAATCGCGAAAAAAGGCATAATTAAGGCGCACCACGAAGAATGATGCGCCTTAATTGTGAAGGTAGCGTGAGAATATATCTAATCTTCGAGCCAAACTATGTGGCAAGGAACATTGTACTCTTTGCAAAGTTCCTTG
>SFER01000046.1 GCA_004557195.1 Bacteroidales bacterium
GAAGACCTTGCAGCCTGGAATCCAAATATACGCAGCAAGGCTGCCATACGCACAAGCGACACTCGCCATTTTATTGACCCAAGTATAGGAACTGCTGTGTTGGGATTGGGACCTCAAGATTTGATAAACGACATGAAATCTTTTGGATATTTCTTTGAAGACCTGGTTGTTCGTGATTTGCGTGTCTATGCAGATGCTTTGGATGGTGAATTGTACCATTATCGCGACAGTAATGGACTTGAATGCGACACAGTCCTTCACAGGCGGAATGGAAGTTACGCATTGATTGAAGTAAAGATTGGTGGAGAGCAGAACATTGAAGATGGTGCAACCAATATGATTTCGTTGGCACAGAACATCGACACAGACAAAATGCAAGTTCCTTCGTTCATGGCTGTTATTGTTGGCGTAGGAAAATATGCTTATCAACGAAAAGATGGAGTTTATGTAATTCCTATTGGATGTCTCAAAGACTAATACTAAATATAACGTTACTCACACTAAAAAGTCGTTTTCTATCGTTTATGTTACCCCTTTCGGGCTTTATAATAATATGTACGCGAGGAAAGTCAACAAGCAAGTTACGGCAGACGATTTATTCATGAAGGGGTAAAGAACTCCCCGCAGATGTGTATTCCATAAGCATAACCCGGAAATGGAACTTCTTTAAGAATTGAGTTGCGGAAATAAGGGATATTTATCTTGCTTATTTGAGGAATCGGACTTATCTTTGCCGTATGAAAGCACGACTTGCCGCAATACTGTTAATAATCTTAAGTCATACCATCAACGGCATGGCACAGTGGTCTATTGTGAGAAACTTTGCCAATGCCGAATATGGCGGAGGAACCCAAACTTGGGGCATCGCTCAACTCGACGACGAGAGAATACTTTTTGCCAACAAACTCGGGCTGCTTATCTTCGATGGTAACGCCTGGCAGACACACACTGTGAAAAACGGATCGTCATTATACTCGATATATTATGATGAAGCGACACAAAGAATCTATGCCGGTGCACAAAACGAATATGGCTACTTCTATTTCGATGACTATGGGGTGCTGCAATATCAAATCCTCTCCACCGACCTGCCGGCAAATGCGAGCAATTTCGGCGAGATATGGCGAATACACCGCATAAAAACCGACATAATCTTTGAGGCAAAACATTCAATTTTTATCCTTAAAGAAAACGGAAAAACAGATATTCTTAACATCCCCTATCGTATCGAGCATTGCGCTGAAATCAATGGTGTGCTGTATATTGCTTGCCGGGAACAGGTGTATATAGTCAAAGGACAGACGGTGTCGCCTCTCCCTAATGCCGAATCGATAAAAGGGGAAATCGTGAGGGCTATACTCCCTTTCTCGTCGCATAAAAGAACCGGAGTGCTCTTTGTAACAGCCGACAGCGGTCTGTGGCTTTACGATGGAAAGAAAATGTCGCCATACAACATCGACCGGGACATACCGGCACCAAACGGCATCGAAATCACCCAATCGCTCATGAGCGCGCAAGTGTTTTGTGCCGCAGTGTGCAAGGAATACATAGCATTTGGAACGGTGCGCAACGGCGTGATGCTCAAATCGTTAACCAACGGCAATGTGTTCCACTCCAACACCTCGTCGGGGATGCAAAACAACACCGTGCTCTCGCTAATGTTCGACAACGACAAAAACATCTGGCTCGGGCTCGACAACGGCATCGACTATATGGTGCTCAACACCCCTATCCGCAATCTCTTGAGCAGCGACGATGTGAATCATCTCGGCACCGGATATTCTTCGCTCATCGACGGAAACACCCTCTATCTTGGCACCAATCAGGGATTGTTCTATATCGACCTCACACAAGAGCCGATACACCGCGAGGCTCGCCAGGTGAGCGGATTCAACGGACAAGTGTGGATTCTGCGCAAAATCGGCGACAAGGTGTTGTGTGGTGCCGATGCCGGCGCGTTTGTCGTGAAAGGGCACCATGCCGAGCATATCCCCGGATTGCAAGGCACTTGGGACTTCAAAACTATAAACAACCACCCCGACCTTATCCTCACCTGCGACTATATGGGATTTGCAATCCTCACTCGGTCGCAACGAAGCATTGAATTTGGCTGGCGAATAGACGGCACCGACCTGTCGAGCAACCTTTTTGAACAAGATGCCGATGGCTCACTGTGGGTGAACCACTGGCAGAAAGGCATTTACCGGCTAACCCCTACCCAAGATTGGCACCACATCTCCAACATTGAATACTTCTACAGCGGCAACTGCCTCCCGAGCAATGGCGACAACCTTATCTGCAAAATCGATGGGAAAGTGTATGCCTCCTCTACCGATTGTTTCCGACATTATGACACAAGAACTCACTTGCTCATCAAAGATGAGCTTCTGACATCGGTATTCAACCCCGCAGGCAAGGTGATTAGAGTGAAGCAACTCCCGTCGGGCGACCTGTGGGGGCTTTGCAACGTCTCGATTTACTACGCACGGCGACAACGCGACGGCTCTTTTACCACCGACAGCATCTCCACAAGGCGTTTTATCCACCAATTGCAAATTGAATTGGGCGATTTGGGCTATTTCAACGAAAACAACACAATTTTCAATTGCGAAAAGGGGTTCTACGTTATAAACAACTCGCTCCACACCCCCGAACGTACTAAAAAAATACTGATACGCTCGGTGGTGAGCACCAATGCCCCCGATTCGGTGCTTTTCTCATCGCGCGCAAGCATTTCCAAGCACCTCGACCTGCCCCATTCACTCAATTCAATCCGCATCGAATTTGTACAGCCCGAATATAGCGGGAAAAACAATGTGGAATACTCATACTGCCTCCAAGGCTTCGACAAGCAATGGAGCCCCAGGCAGCCTTCGTGCACCAAGGAATACACAAAACTCGGAAAAGGGGTATATACATTCAGAGTGAGGGCTTACAACCTCGCCACCGGGCAAGAACAAGAGACGGCGCTCAAGATTCACATCCTCCCCGCCTGGTATGAAACATGGTGGGCATACACCATCTATATCCTGCTCTCGATTGTGTGCATCTACTACCTGTTTCTCTATCTCAAAAAACGTGCCGACCGCGAATTGAGCCGCGCGCAAGCCGAGCAGGAACGACAACTCCGGGAGCAGCAGGCAATGTTTGAAATCGAGGAAAACAAGCGCCAAAAGGAACTCATGAGACTGCGCAACAGCCAACTCGAGGTGGAACTCAAACACAAGTCGAGCGAACTCGCCGACAGCATCATGAACTTGGTGCGCAAAAACGATATGCTCCAAGAACTCGACTCGCAGATGGAGGAACTCTCCGAGTCGGTGAAACACGAGGAGCGCCGCTCTGCAGTGTCGAAGAAAATCGGAGATATTCGCCGCGGTATCAGAATGAACATGAACGATGACGACAACTGGGAAAAATTCCGTGAAAATTTCAATATGGTGTATGACAATTTCATGCACCAGCTCACCACCCACTTCCCCGATCTCAAGAAAAATGACCTCAAACTATGCGCCTATCTGCGCATGGGACTCTCATCGAAGGAGATGGCATCGCTACTCAACACCTCGGTGAGGAGTATCGAAACCGCAAGATACCGATTGCGCAAGAAACTCAACCTCGGGCAGGGCGAGAACCTCACCTCTTTTATCCAACGCATTCAGTCGGAGCAAAAAACCGACGACGCCGGCAATCTCGATTAAATTTTCATAACAAGGCATTTAAATTTTGCCAAATCAAATTGTTATTGTACCTTTGAACAATGAAAATTGATGTCGATACAAGTGTTTTTAACAAAAACCGCCTCATATCAACTAAAATTCATAATTTTGCAAACGAATATATTCACTAAAAATTCACTTAAATAAGTCTAAAGTTATGCCGGAAATCAAATGTATCGGAATCTTGACATCGGGAGGAGACGCCCCCGGAATGAATGCCGCTATTCGCGCCGTTACCCGTTCTGCAATCTGCGCAGGATATCGTGTAAAAGGCATCTATCGCGGCTACCGCGGTCTAATCACCGGTGAAATCGTTGAATTCAAGACTCAAAACGTATCTAATATTATCCAAATGGGTGGTACAATCCTCAAAACCGCCCGTTGTCCGGAATTTAAAACCCCCGAAGGTAGAAAACTCGCCTATGACACCTTGAAACGTGAGGAAATCGATGCTCTCGTGGTGATAGGTGGAGACGGCTCGTTGTCGGGTGCAAGAGTGTTCGCCACCGAATTTGATGTGCCTATCGTAGGTTTGCCGGGAACAATTGACAACGACCTGTACGGAACCGACACAACAATAGGATACGACACCGCCCTCAACACAATTATGGAATGTGTCGATAAAATCCGCGATACCGCCACTTCTCACGAGCGCTTGTTCTTCATCGAGGTGATGGGACGCGATGCCGGATTCCTCG
The DNA here is from genome assembly GCA_004557195.1 of Bacteroidales bacterium. GTDB lineage: Bacteria > Bacteroidota > Bacteroidia > Bacteroidales > Muribaculaceae > W0P31-042. Next base: position 4,418 of record SFER01000046.1, read on the forward strand.
CCCTCAACGGCGCTATTGCTTCGGGTGCCGAAGCCGCAATTATCCCGGAAATCTCCACCGAGGTGGACCAACTTGCCGAACTCATCAAGAACGGATTCCGCAAGAGCAAAAACTCCTCTATCGTCCTTGTTGCCGAAAGCCCGGTTACCGGTGGCGCAATGGGTCTCGCCGAGCGCGTGAAGAATGAATATCCGCAATACGATGTGCGTGTGTCGATTCTCGGACACTTGCAACGCGGTGGCTCCCCTACTGCCCACGACCGCATCCTCGCTTCCCGCATGGGCGCAGCCGCTATCGATGCGTTGCTCGATGACCAACGCAATGTGATGATTGGCATCACCAACGATGAAATCGTGTATGTGCCTTTCTCGAAGGCTATCAAAAACGACAAGCCTATCAACCGCGAACTTCTCAACACGCTTCGTCGTCTCTCGATTTAATTATCGTTTCAATAGCATATCCGAGGCGGGCTTTTGTCCGCCTTTTTTTTTCAAAAAACAATCATAATCGGAGAACTACCGCACTGCTATCGCGCGCTACGTTTCACAATTGAAAGAGTGATTATTCAAATCGCCAAGTGATAGTGCCCACTTGCTCGGTGGTGGTCTCGGTTGATACCGAGAATCGCGATTGCAATGATGCTTTCACACAACTTTCACGCACCGACTTGGATGCCGCCGCGCTGCCGGAGCCTCCTTGATAGCGTGCGTCGATTACATGCCCTTTGGCGTTGACACGCACCTTTATTATCACCACGCCATCGACTCCGCTTGAGGGACGACCCCAACTTTCGAGTGTGCGACCACTCAACGAGTGCCCGGGGGCGCCGTTGCTCGCCCCGTTGCTGTCATTGCCCGAGGGGGGACCTGTTTTGCCACTCCCCGACCCGGTTTTGCCAAATGCCACGCGGCGATTGATGCGCTCAGCCTCTTCTTGCTGGCGCTTGATGCGCTCCTGCTCGGCAAGTTCCTCTTTTGTGGGTCCGCATTTTTCGGGAGTCTCGTTTTTTTTCACCGTCATCGATGACGGATTGTCGGTGGTAACGAGGTTGGCGTTGTCGCCGGCTTCTCCGGCATCGGTGGCATCATCGCCAACAACTGCAGCATCGTTGTTAGATGCCGCAATGTCGTTGCTGTTTGAGAGGTTCATATCACCATACATCACATACTCTCCACCGAAGAGGATTTCGCTATCCTTGGGCAGCGGCATATCATCGGGCGGCCACTTGTAGTGAAGATAGGAAAACAAGAGCACCAGCAGAAGCAGCAGATGCGATCCCACTGTGGCTATTAATGCAATAAGCCGATTGTTATTTCGCTTTTCTTGTTTCACTTTGTTGCTATAAGCCTGCTATTTTGCGGGCTTGTTTTGAATTGGTTTTGTGGCAAGCACCATTTTGAGGTTGGCGCGTGCGCTCTTGTCGAGAATCTCCACCACTTTGCCGTATGGCACAGATTCGTCGGCATATAATGCTATAAAACTGTCGGGCGACTGCTGCCGGGTGAGGGTGAGGAATGCAATCAACTGGTCTTCATCCACTTGTTGCGGCTCCTCATCGCCAAATTGCGCAAAGATGTTGAAATCCTTGTCGAGATACACGCGAGTCCCCGGCTTGATGGCTGTCTGCTCTCCGCTTTGCGGGAGGCTCACCTCAAGGGCAGTGGGGAATACAAATGTAGATGTAACCATGAAGAATATGAGCAACAGGAAGATAACATCGGTCATCGATGCCATGCTGAACCCCGACATCATGTTATGTTGACGCTTGAGTGCCATTGTCGTTTACTTTTTCACCGGCTCGTTGAGCAGGTCCATAAATTCCATGGTCTTAGCCTCGAGTTGGTTCATCACGCGATTGACACGCGACACCAAATAGTTGTAGGCAAACATTGCGATGATGCCCACAATAAGACCGGCAACTGTTGTTACAAGCGCCTCGTAAATGCCATTGGCGAGGATGCTCACATTGGCACTTCCTCCGGCACTCGCAAGCGCAAAGAATGCCTCCACCATACCAATCACTGTTCCCAAGAAACCAATCATAGGCGCTCCGGCGGCTGTTGTTGCAAGCCATGAGAACCCTTTTTCGAGACGGGCCACCTCGAGATTACCCACATTCTCGATAGCCACAAGCACATCGTTCATGGGGCGTCCGATACGGGAGACACCTTTCTGGATGAGGCGGGCGTAGGGGGTGTTGGTGTTCTTGCAAAGTTTCATCGCGCTCTCAAATTCACCCTCGGTGATATAGTCTTTGATGCGCTTCATGAATGTGCGGTCTTCCTTGAGCGCCGCCTTGAGCACAAGTGAGCGCTCCACAAGGATATAGATGCACACAAGCGACAACGCGAGGAGGGGAATCATAATGAAACCGCCTTTGAGACAAAGGTCCCACACCGACAATTCCTGCTCAATCACTTGTGGTGTCGCCTGCGACAAGGTGTCGGGAACTACTGCGGCGGCATCGGGTGCCTGGAGCAATATGGTTGATAATATCGAATCTAAAATCATTGCTATATATAATTAAATGTTTACTTTAACGCATCTTTATATGCCTTGATTGTGTCTTTAAGCCCCATGTAGAGAGCGTCGCAGATGAGGCAGTGTCCAATCGACACCTCATTGAGATAAGGCACATTTTGGGCAAAGAATTTGAGGTTCTTAAGGCTCAGGTCGTGCCCGGCATTGAGTCCGAGACCCGCCTTGTGGGCTGCTATCGCCGCCTCTACATAGGGTTGAACAGCCTTCTTGGGGTCGGTGAGAAAATCGACGGCATAAGGTTCGGTGTATAATTCCACACGGTCGGCACCGGTGCGTGCCGCATCGTTGATGTTTTGGATATCGGTGCCTACGAAGATGCTGGTGCGCACTCCGGCTTCCTTGAAGCGCTCCACGACTTGTGTTAGGAACTCGATATTCGGTCCGACAATCCAGCCGCTGGTCGATGTGATGGCATCGGGGGCATCGGGAACGAGGGTTACCTGCTCCGGCTTAACCTCACACACAAGTTCGATAAACTCGGGCGACGGGTACCCTTCGATGTTGAATTCGGTTTTCACGAGCGGACGGAGGGCATAGACATCGCTGCGGCGAATGTGTCTCTCGTCGGGGCGTGGATGAACTGTGATGCCGTCGGCACCAAAAGCCTCGCAATCAATCGCAACTTGCGTTACATCGGGCATATTTCCACCACGCGCATTGCGCAAAGTGGCGATTTTATTAATATTTACACTTAAATTTATCATTTATTTCTCTCCTGAAAAGAATATATGTCAAATTTGATTGAATTGATATGAGTAATCACAAATTATGATTAAATTTGCAATCCTATAATCGTAGATGCAAAATTAATACGAAAATATATAATTAGCATAGAAAAAAACATAAAAAATAACAATTTCGATGAGGATAGCCATTTTTGGGAACGAGTATCAGCATGAACACCTGGCAGATTTGCAGATGTTTCTTGCCACATTGAAGCGCAAAGACATAGAAATTGAGATGGAACAATCGTTCTACCGATACATTGTCGAAGAGGCGGGAACGCGCCCCGATGTGGAGGCGCTAATCTCATCGTCCGCCGACATTAAAGCATCGATGGCGGTGAGTCTCGGCGGCGATGGCACTTTCTTGCGCACCGCTCGCAAGGTGGCGCTGCTCGACATCCCCATCCTCGGCATCAACACCGGACACCTCGGCTACCTTGCCGATGTGCCTGTGAGCGAAATGGAGTCGGTTATCGACGACATCCTCAACGACAACTTCATCATTGAGCCGCGCACTATGCTCGAGGTGGAATGGGACGGAATCGACATCCCTTTCCCCTACGCTCTCAACGAAATAACCATCCTCAAGCAAGACACGGCATCTATGATTGAGATGCGCACCGAAATCAACGATGTCCATCTCACCAACTATCTCGCCGACGGACTTATCATAGCCACTCCCACCGGCAGTACTGCCTACAACCTCTCGGTGGGCGGACCTATCATCGAGCCTTCGTCGCGCTCGTTTGCCATTTCACCCGTGGCTGCCCATTCGCTCACTTTGCGCCCGCTTGTGGTGAACGACGACAGCCGCATCAAGGTTACTACCACATCGCGAGCCTCAACCTACCGCCTGAGCCTCGACGGTCGCAGTTTCACCCTCCCCGGAGGCATGTCGGTGAGAATCAAGAAGGCACCTTATGTGGTGAAGGTTATGCAACGCCCCGGACACAATTTTGCCCTCACTCTCCGCAACAAACTCATGTGGGGAATCAACAACAAATAACTTAACGCCATGGCTCAGTTCTATTTAGACGACAAGGAATTCGGGCGCGTGTATATCAACACACGCAGGTCGATGAAAAAGGTGATTTCAAAATGGAAGAGCGGACACCTTTGCATCTCCCTCCCTGATTTTGTGTCGGAAAAACATTTGCGTCAATATCTCGACAATTATCGCCAACAACTGCGCGACATACGCCCCGCCGAAACAGGTTGCACATTTGCCCTCGGTGACACTTTCCCTTGCTTCAATGGCTACACGGCTAAACTCCTCGCATTCAACAACCAAGATATATTGAGAAGTAAATTCCAAATCGACCGCGAAAGGCAGGAATTGCGCATCCTGCTCAATGAAGAAATCTTCAAGGAGCCAAAAGCGCAGGAATATATCACCTATTTTCTCGGTCGCGCCGGAAAACACTTTGCCGGAATGTTTCTAATTGACTATGCCACCGAAGTAGCTCGCGAAATCGGAGTGTCGGTGGCGCTGTTCAAGATAGGATATGGGCAGAAACGCCTCGGCTGCTGCTCTTCTTCGGGAGAAATCTCGCTTTCCCAGAACCTCGTGTACTATCCCAAGCACCTCGTTCGCTTTGTGATATGCCACGAACTCGGGCATATCACCCACCCCGACCACTCCGCGGCTTTCCACGCCCTCGTTAACCAATATTGCGACGGTCGCGAAGCCGAACTCGACAAAGAATTGAAAAGTATAAGATTATTTGCAAAATGAACATAGTAGTATATTGCTCGTCGAGCAACAACCTCGACAAACGAATCATCGAAATAGCCGAAGCCACAGGCTCCACTATCGGCAAAACCGGCTGCAACCTCCTCTATGGAGGCGTAGATGCCGGACTCATGCACACAACAGCCGCTGCAGCATCGGCTGCGGGCGCAAAAATCATCGGGGTGGTACCCGAACGCTTCAAGCATCGGGCAGACTCCCTATGCGACGACCTGCGCCTCTGCATCGACCTTAACGACCGCAAGGCTATCATGATTGAACACGGCGACATATTTGTAGTGCTCCCCGGCGGAATCGGTACCCTCGACGAACTCCTCAGCACGCTCTCTATCATGAAAGTAAACAACGACCACCGATGCCGGATTATTGTGGCAAACATCGACGGGTGCTTCGACGGCATCCTTGCACAACTCGCAGCCACAGCCGCTTCGCCATTCACCACAGGCACCGACTTCTCGGATGCCTACACAGTGGCGACATCGACACAACAACTCATCGAAACCCTAACTCTAATGATAAACAATTATGGCAAAAAGTAGCATATACACCTTCACCGGCGACAACGGCACCACCTCACTCGTGGGTGGGCAACGGGTGAGTAAAACCGACTGCCGCCTCGAAGCCTACGGCACTATCGACGAACTCAACTCGTTTGTAGGACTCCTCGCGGCATCGCCCGAAATCACCGACGATTGCCGTCCGATGCTCATCGACATCCAAAATCGGCTGTTCAACGTGGGAGCATACCTCGCAACCGACAACAGCGCCACTCCCGACGCTCCCGCAATGGGCGTGGATGACGACAAAATCAAAGCACTCGAGGCTGAAATCGACCGCATCGACGAGCAACTCCCCAAACACTTCCGTTTCACTCTCCCCGGAGGCTCCGACGGAGCAGCGCGCGCACACGTGTGCCGCACCGTAACACGCCGTTGCGAGCGCCGCATCCTCACCCTCGCCGCAACCGCTCCAGTCAACGCCTGCGTGGTGAAATATATCAACCGTTTGAGCGATTATTTCTATGTCCTCGCACGTTTTATCGCTATAAATAGCGAAAATGGTGAAATTTTCTGGAATAAAGATTGTTAATATAAAAATAAGCAGTATTTTTGCAGTCTCAAAATTAGAAACTCATATTTTTCATATAGAAAGGAGACATAACTATGTATTTGGAAAAGGGTAACAATTACAACTCTGCCTACTGGACATTGGAATTGGCATCTAAACTCGAAGACGCACCTTGGCCTGCTACAAAAGAAGAACTTATCGACTATGCCATGCGCTCTGGCGCGCCCCTCGAAGTAATCGAAAACTTGCAACAGATAGAAGACGAAGGTGATGTGTATGAGTGCATTGAAGACATCTGGCCCGACTATCCAAGCAAAGAAGATTTCTTCTTTAACGAGGAGGAATACTAAGGCATTTATTCAACTGAATATAAAAGAGTTGAGAGCGCAAATGAGCGCCATCTCAACTCTTTTTTATTGCCTATCCCCCCCCTTTACAGCGAAATAAAATGGTCTAAAAATAGCGCCCGATTTCCAACTGCCTGAAAACCATCAGGAATAACTACGAATTCTTTCTTCAACGCCTATTATAGAAAAGAAATCACAAGTTTTCAGCAAGTTCGCTCTCCATTAAGTTGCGTAAACTCAAGACCGCTGACCGGCAACTCGCCGATCTAAAAGATGAACTCGACTCACTGGATGAGAAGCGGGAGAAGGCACAGGAAGATTACCTGAAGTACACCGACAAGAATCAGGTGCAGGTTCGCATGAAGATGACAGATGCTGTCTTCGGCAGAATGGTAGTTGATATGCGCACCCGCCTAAAAGCCATGACTCCGGTTCAGAAAGCCCGATACGATGGCGAGTTCCTCATGGCAATAGCCGAACAGCCCAACGAGATAATAAAGTGTGCGATGTATCTGTTCCTCGGCTATCGCGATGGCGCAATCCAGTTCGCCCAGTCATGCGGTGGCGGAGGCAGCGATACATCGCTCCCTTGGGGCCGCAAGGACAATGAAGATGACCGCCGCTTCGCCTACCGATGCATGATGCAGGCGCATAAGATGCTGAAGTCCTCTCATCCTAAACGAAAGATGGGTGGCCGATGACGAACTATTTTTTTCAATTCCTTTAACATGATAGCCAAACTTTCACGAAATTTTATTAACTTTGCGATTGCAGACCGCTTGGAGGCCCCGGTCGAAGGGACGAGGGCGGGAAGCAGACATAATGAAAAGCGTTTATCCGCGCTGATTCTTGACTCTCTGAAATTCTCGCAAAATTTCTTATTACAGTCAAGGATTGAGCAACGACAGACGCCCGCGGATATGTAATTATCTTGCATCCGGCAAGGTATTCCGGGAGGAATACAGTCGGACGCTTTGATTGCATATACAAGCGTAGGGCTTCTTCGTTGCCGTCCAACTGTAATAGGGCAATGCGAGAAGCCTCAGAGAGTAGGACGGTAACCGATACAGATTCCTACGCTTTTCCTTTTATAAACCGATCTAAAGCCAAGGAGGGGATGACCGCGGCAGCAATGGACCTCAATGAAAGCTATGATTTTAGTTAAAGCACCAGCAAATCATGGAAAATCGAGTTCCCTTAAAATTTTAATTTCTCATCTCTTTGAGGATGAAACGTTCAGACTTATCTATCCTCTCTCGAAAGATGAAGTAAAATCTTTCATCATTGGAGAGATTGACAAAAGAAAAATCGGTGTCATAACATTCGGTGATCCGGGATGTTGGGATAACTTGAAATCATGCCTGAACACATGTGTTAAGCACGAATGCGACATCAT
>SFER01000047.1 GCA_004557195.1 Bacteroidales bacterium
CACTATTATTTCAAGTTGCAAAGTTAATGCAAAACGGCAATGAAACAAAATACATTACTCAGTTTTTAAAAATCTTAACCGCTTGCAGGGAGTGTGGAGTGAAAAACAGGCACCTCGATGCTTCACGCATTGAGGTGCCCCGGCTTAAGTCTCAAAAAAGTCTAAATGATAATTGATTTAGAATTGGAACATCAAACGAGTCTTAATGAAGAACTGATCTTCAATTAATGTTGCATTATATACTTGGTCTAACTATTGGAACTTACAGATTATTTAGCCTTCTTGTTTTCCAGGAGGTGTTTCTCGTCTTTGTAGGTGAACATTGTGAAGATAATCGACAATGCGCACGCAGCAAGGAGAAGCACGAAAGTGAGGTTCCAGCCGGCGGCTTCGGCAACGTAGCCAATCACGATGTTGGCGAGGATAGCGGTACCGAAGAAGTAGCCGAAGAAGCCTGTGAGACCGGCAGCTGTTCCTGCTGCATTCTTCGGAGCCAAGTCGAGGGCTTGCACGCCGATGAGCATCACAGGACCATAGATGAAGAAGCCAATTCCGATGAGCGACATTGTTACGATTGTAGCGTTGTCGGAGAATTGCCAGTAGAGGAGGATAAACACAGCCACGATAGCCATGAAGATGGAAGTGGTGAGTGCGCGACCGCCTTTAAACACTTTGTCGCTAATCCAGCCGCAGATGAGAGTTCCGGGGATTGCAGCAAATTCGTAGGCGAAATAAGCCCAACCTGCTTCTTTTATGTTATAGTTTTGAGTCTCCATGAGGTATTTCGGTGCCCAATCGAGACATCCGTAGCGAACCATATAGACGAAAGCGTTGGCAATGGCGATAAACCAGAGCATCTTGTTGTTCAAGACATATTTGAAGAAGATTTCTTTGGCTGTGAGCACTTCTTCGGAGCGTTCGCTGTAGTTCTTGGGATAGTCATTGCGGTATTTCTCAATCGAAGGCAAACCGCAAGATTGCGGGGTGTCGCGGATGAGAACATAGGCGAGAAGAGCCACGAAAATTGCTACCGTTGCCGGGAACGCATAGGTTCCGATAAGGAAGTAATATTCGCTTTGTGTGCCGTAGAACCAAGAGCCGAACCAGGTAGCACCATAGGCAGCCATAGGACCAACGAGGGCGCCACCCACGTTGTGGGCGCAGTTCCAAATCGACATCATAGTGCCGCGCTCGGTTTGAGAGAACCAGTGAGTCATTACACGGCCGCAAGGAGGCCAACCCATACCGTTAAACCAACCCACGAGGAAGTTGAGCACTGTCATAAGGGCGATAGCCCACATTTTGTTTTCGGGACCGAAAGCCACCACCGGCACAATCATGAACATCATAGAGATAGATGCGAGCACGAGACCGAGGGGGAGGAACACGCGAGCATTGCTTCGGTCGCTCACGCTACCCATCAAGAATTTCGACAAGGCATAGGCGATGGCGTTCATAGAGAGAACAATACCGAGTTCGCCTTTCTCAAAGCCAAATTCGCCGAGGAACGGGATAGCCATTGAGAAGTTTTTACGCACGATGTAAAATCCGGCATATCCGATGAATATACCGAGGAATACCTGCCAACGCAGACTCTTATAGGTAGAATCTACTTTCTCCTGTGGGAGTTCGGGCTTAAAAGCCGGAGGTGTTAAAAATTTCCACATGATATTAAAGAATAGTTGAAATGGTTTGTATTAAGAGTTAATTTTTTTGGTTGCTTCGTAGTCGATGGCTTCGGCGAGAATCGAAATGGGGTGTTTAACTTCCACCGGGGTTGACATTTCGATTTGCCACTTGCAAGTTTCGCAGTCGGTAGCCACGAAATCGGGCTTGGCGTCCTCGATTTGCTTGAAGAGCGATGCGCCGATGCCTTGCGATGTGGGGTAGTTCTCTTTCTTGAAGCCGTAGGTGCCTGCGATGCCGCAGCATTGCGAGTCGAGCACCACAAGGTCCACGCCGGGGATGCGGCGCAAGAGGTCGATAGAGTAGAACGACCAGCCGAGTTTCTCCATGTGGCATGGGGTGTGATAGGCTATTCGGCTGTGATAATCGTCGCGGAACTTGATTTTCACCTCGCCGTTGTCGATGAGGCGGAAGATGAAGCGAGTTGCGAGGTCGATAGAAGAGCGCACGTCGGCGTTGTCAATGCCGAGCAGGTGGGGATATTCATCGCGCATGGTGAAGATACATGTCGATGACGCTCCCACCACCGGGCGTTTGTTGTCGATTACCGAGTGGCGGATGTTGTCGATATTGAATTGTGCCTGCTTGCGCGCCTGCGAAATGAGACCGTTGGACACGAGAGCCACGCCGCAGCATTTTTCTTTGTCGAGGAGGTGCACACCACAGCCCAAAGCGTTGAACACTTTCACCATGTCCATGCCCAGTTGCGGGTAGTTGTAGTTGATGTAGCAACCGTGGAAGAAACTGATGTGTCGTGGGAATTGGTCTTGCGATGCCTGTGCATTTTTGCGGAACCAACTTTCAAACGTCTTCGACGAATATTTCGGGAAAGTGCGGTGTGAGTCGATTTTGAGCACGGAATCCATAGCCCATTTCACCGGTTTGAGCGCGAGGGTGGTGTTGACAATCGGAGCGAAAGTCGAAGCCATAGTTCCCACGATGTCGGTGTTGGCGAGCATCATGTCGCGCAGAGCAGGGCGTTTCTTGCTATGCTTGATACGGGCGAGTTGGATTATATCGCCGATTTTCACGCCCGAAGGGCACGCCACCTCGCAGCGTTTGCAGTTGAGGCAGTATTTGAGAGCTTCATCGTAGAAGTCGCCGCGCTTGAGGCGGAGACGCTCACCATCGGGACCGGCTTGTTTCGGTCCGGGATAGGATGGGTTTACCGGCACTACCGGGCAATAGACGGTGCACACAGTGCATTTGATACACTGCTCGAAATTGTTTTCGCTTATGTTGTTTTCCTGCATATTCATAGTGCTATCCTTTTATGGTGTGGGCAACAGCCAAAGCAGTGAGTAGGGCAACCCCCGCGCCGCAGCCTTCCGATACGGCGTTGCAACCTCCGAGAACCGAGCCTATGGCGTAGAGGTTGGTGATGGGGGTGCCACCTTCCAAAGTGAGGAGAGCGGAATTTGTTTCCACTCCGAAAGAAATGTATTCTTGGCAGTTTAACATGGATTCGTTGTACCAGTTGTTACGGTCTTTGTCGAAGATGACATCGCAGCCAAACACCGGCTCATACACCCCTTGCGGTGTAGCCACGAGACCCTTGCTGAAGAAGTGCCCCGAGGCGAGAACGTAGTGGGATGCCGTGAGGGCGATGTCGCTGTGGTTTTCGGTAAAGATACGTTTTACAGAATGATTCTCAATCTCGGCACGGACAACGGTGTCGCCGAGCATATACACACCACCGAGCTGCTCGAAGGCGTGGCGGAGCGTCCTTTGGGCGCGGATTCCAGGCACCGATGGCGGCATGGTGGGGATGAGGTGTATGGTGGCTTTTACTTCACTTCTCAGCCTGTGGAGCGCAGCGTCGGAAGCAAATCCGAAGACATGCGGCAACACGATAGCATCGTGTCCCGCAGCGCGGCTGTTGAGGATTGTGATGAGCGAAGTGAGCACTTGTGGGTTGTCGAGAGTTTTTGCAATGTTGGTAGCGCGCATCTCGGTGGGGTTGATGCGCAAGCGGTTAATTTCGGGGATGCTCACCGATGTAACCGAGCATTTCGAGCCGGCAGCTTCGAGTTCTTTGGCTATGAAGGCGGTGTTGAAGTCGAGAAATCCTGCAAAATTTACAATGAGGAGTTTCTCGCCGAGCGATACGCCCGGCTTGTCCAACGTGGCGATTTCTTCAAACGAGAGCCACGTGGGTTTGGTGGTACCCATTGGGGTGAATCTCAAGTGGGGAGTTTCGGCGTCGCCTTTCACCGCCACACCACAGGAGCAAAGCAGCGATTTAGCTTCGTCGGCAAGAGCCTTGATGCGTCCACTTCCTATTTTTGCATAGGGATGAGTTGCGTGGAGCGATTCCATCGCTTTGAGAGGCGACTCTACGGGTGTTCCGTCGGGGAGGGTATTGAGCAGGTCGAACGACCCCGAGGAGAAGTGGAGTGCGCTATGACCTGCCGACACGATTGCGCACTTCACACCTTGGCGTTGAAGTGCAATACCGCAGGTGAGACCTGCGAGTCCGCCGCCTATTATGATAGTATCGAATTTCATCGTTATTCTTTATTATTTTCCATTCCACAAATAGCGCCATAAACCCACTGGGTGTATTCGGCTTCGCGCAGAGCCTCGCCCCAGGCAACAGGATAAGCCCCTTTCCATCGTTCGTTGAGGAACTTGGCGAGGTCGTTTTTCGCCTTGGCGGTGCATTTGTGCGCCTCGGCGAGGAGCCCGGCTGCACGGCAGGCACAGAGTTCGCCCTGGCAGGTTCCCATACCCACACGAGTGCGTCGGCGGAGGTCCACCAGGTTGTTCACATCCAATTCTTTGAGGGCAAAATCCACTTCGCCCACTGTAACATCCTCACATTCACACACGAGGCTGTTGTCCATCTCGTTGGCGGAAGATATTTTGGATGCCATGTCGCCATGACGGTGAACCGAACTGCGGTTCTTATCGAGTTGCAAATCGAAAGTCTTGGATTTCGTATTGCTCTCCGGCTCGGCAGGGCGAGAGCCGGGGAGGGGTTGCTCGGCGGTGACGCAACAAGCGTTCACGCCGAGTTTGCGGCAAGCCAAATCGGTAGCCCATTCAGCCATGAGGCGGTAGGTCATGAGTTTGCCGCCGGTGATAGTAGCGAATCCCTCTACGCCATCGCGAGTGGCATGGTCGAGAAGCACAATACCGCGCGAGATGCTGCGTCCCGAGGCGTCGTTGTCGGCGGCGACGAGCGGTCTCACGCCGGCGTAGGCACGGAGGATGCGGGTGTATGCAAGAGCCGGGGCGAGTTTCTCCCCCTCGCGGAGGAGGAGATCTACCTCGTCGGCGGTTACTTTAATATCGTCGATTTCGTCGAAACCCACTCGGCTCGAGGTGGTTCCGATGAGGCAAATGGTGTCGCCGGGCACAAGGATGTCGGCATTGGCAGGCTTGCGGCAGCGGTTGAGCACCACATTATTAACTCGGTGTCCGAAGATGAGGAGCGAGCCTTTAGCCGGGAACATATTCACCTTCACGCCCACTTTTTCGGCGATGAGATGCCCCCAGATTCCGCCGGCATTGATGGTGAGCGGAGCGTAGAACGACACCACCGACTTGTCGCGGTGGTTGATAGCCTTAACTCCCACCACTTTATTGCCTTCTTTGATAAATTCCACCAATTCGTGGTAGGTGAGCACCGTTGCGCCATGTTGCTTGGCGTCAACAATGTTGGCAATAGTGAGGCGGAAAGGGTCCACCGAGCCGTCGGGCACCTTCACTGCGCCGATAATCGACGGATTTACCGAAGGTTCCATGATTCTCGCCTCGGCGGGGTCGATAATCTCGGCGTTGATTCCGGCTTTGCGGCAAGCCTCAACAAATGTGGCTTGATAGTTGATGTCGTCTTCGGGGAGCGAGATGAAAAGTCCGTCGTTTTCCTCGACGCAATGGCTTGCAATGCGACGTAGAATCATATTCTCCTTGATGCACTCGGTAGCCGACTCGCCATCGGTAACGGCATATCGCGCACCGCTGTGCAGCAAGCCGTGGTTACGCCCGGTGGCACCGGCGGCAAAGTCGTGTCGCTCGATGAGCAACACCTTGAGCCCGCGGAGGGCGCAGTCGCGAGCAGTGCCGGCACCTGTGGCGCCACCACCCACGATGATTACATCAAATTCGTTTTCTTTTCTGTTGAGTTTCATTTTTTAGACTTTATTCGCTCTTTGAATATTAAACAAGACGATGCTGTGTTGCATGGTTTTTCGTTTGAAATAAACACACGTTTCATTTCGCAACAAAATTAGATACTATTTTTGAAATAACGAAACTTTTCCGCAAAATTTTTTCAAAATAATGGATATTTTTATGATTTTGCCCTGTTTTTGCGATAAAATCACTTTCGTTTTGAAAAAATGAGCCGTTTTTTGCAGTTGATTTGCCCTATCGTTTTTATTTTCCGCCGGGGGTTGCGGGAATGGCGGGAAATTTGTAACTTCGCAGTGGATATGAGGGGGATTTTGCTCTACATATTGTTTTTTCTCGGTCTTTCGGTGGCTGGATGCCGCGGCGGAAGGAGTTACGACAGCCGTCTTGAGGCTGCCGACAGTCTTGTTGCGTCGCAGCCCGATTCTGCGCTGAGATTGGCGCCGGAGTAACGACACTCGGTCGCACAGCGTTTCAAGATAGCAAACTCCAAAAGGTGGTGTTTGACCCGGCAAACGAAATCACTACAATAAACGAAGGCACATTCAAGGACTGTGGCATCACCGAAATCACATTGCCGAGCGCATGTGCGAGAATAGAGCAGAACGCATTGAGTGGAAACAACTTTGAGACTGTGGTATTGCCCTCGACACTCACATATCTCGGCGCATACGCCTTTGCCGATTGTGGGAAACTTGCCAATGTGTATGTAGCGGCAGCCGTTCCTCCAAAAGCCGAGACTACAAGCATCGGTGGCACAGCATCCAAGCAATTATATGTGCCGATAGGCAGCAAAGCGGCTTACGAAGCCGACTCGTTCTGGGGCACATTTGGAACAATCACCGAAACAAACGATTTTAGCGGTGTGAATGCATCCGAAATTCCTGCAGTGAGAGCATACGGCGCCGAAGGAATGGCAGTTGTAGCCGGCGAAGTGCGCTACGAGATAGTGGGCATAGACGGACGGAGCGTTGCAACCGGTATTGCATCTCAAAACACGCAGATACCTCTCCCCGCAGGCATCTATGTAGTGATAGCAAATAGTAATGCACAAAAAATCATAGTGAAATAAAGCTCGCATCTTGCCGCGAGGCACGTTTCGGGTACCTCTCTGAACGGCTGCGTAGAAGCGCAGAAACAGAGACATATAATAAAAATTTAGTCGGCATCCGGGGCTTCGGCTCCGGGTGTTTTTATGGGCTAAATTTGGCTTGTTCAAGGCTACCGGCTCAAAATAATCTAAGAGTTTAACTATCTTTAACAAATAATTTTGCAAGGTTTTTTTAAACCTGTGTTTAAAGAAGTGAATAAACAACAAAACTTAATTTTCTTGGATATGAAAAAGAAACTACTATTTTTGGCAATCTCTTGCATTGCGCTGATATCGTGTTCCGACGATAACGAGATCTCGAATTACTTCGAGTATAACGAGGATGGTAAGATTTTTGTCAGAGGAGGGAAAATTGTCAATGCCAACACAAATGTGGACATGAGCACGATTCTCTCAACTCTTGGCAATAACGCTTGGGAAGAGTATGACGCTTTTCCCTACACTTCCGATTATGTTGCTCCTGAAAGAGAAGCGGGAATAATCGACGGCACACGCGATTATAAGGCTTTCTGCTTTAGCGATGGAGAAGTGAGAGTTGCGCCATTGCTTGAATATAACCAGTCCTATTTCACACAATGGATTCCAAGCGGTGTGTGCGACGATTTTAAAAGCGAATTGCTATTCTATAATAGCATGAAATGTGAGGTGAATGTGGCAGAAAGAACTATAACAATGCGCTACAAATACACCGAGAACGATTATGGTGTAATAACCTGGAAAATCGTGTCGCTTGACGCCGACCGATTGGTGGTTGACAGAGAGGATGAAATAGCAAACGGAAACACGGAATTTGGAGAGACCGAGAAACAAATACATCTTGTACCGGCAGATAAGAAGTATCGTTCAAGGTGTATTCTCAAACCTGTGAATCGCGATGCCTACTCTCACTTGTTGGAAATTTCAAAATGTAAGGAATACTATTTGGGGCATCTAAGCACTTTTCATCCGCAAGAAGTGTCGAAATGGGTGAACAGCGATTGGTGGCTCCATTTTGGATGCTCGCGCTAAGTTATTGTTCTGCAAGAAACATTAATCGAGAAATTTTTAGTCATAAGAGGTGCGCATCCGGGGCTTCGGCTCCGGGTGTTTTTTATGGGCGACATCATGTCAAGGAGCATCTTGGTGGCAAAGTTAGCACGGCGGGAGCGGCGGAAAATGCAAAACGCGCCGATTTTGGGGATTTAAACTTGATTTAATATAGGTTAGCATTGGGGGTTAGAGAGGGGCGTGGTGCGCTTTTTTTGATGATTTTTTGCTTCACTATTTCTTTTTTCTCAAAAAAATGTGTAACTTGCAAGCGAAATAAATATCAACAATGACAAAAGAAGAAAGACACTCTTTAATCTTGGACATGCTCATGCAGCAGGGTTCGATTCTTGTAACCGACCTTGCCGATGCTCTGAATGTGTCCTCTGTTACCATAAGGAAAGACCTTACGGAGCTGGAACGCTCTAAACGACTGTATAGAAACCATGGTCGGGCAATCCTCATCGACCCCTACAGCGAGAACCGCAATGTGAGCGAGAAAGAGAAGTATTGTGTGGAGGAGAAACGCGCGATAGGCAATTATGCCGCGTCGCTTATTACTCCTAAGGACTCGATTCTCATCGCGTCGGGCACCTCGGTGCACGCTCTGGCTCGCTGCATACAGACAACCGACAAACTTGTGGTGATTACCGCATCGCTCGAGGTTGCCAACATCCTGTCGAAAGACCGCAACATCGACATCATACAGCTTGGCGGCATCCTGCGCCACAGCAGCCTCTCGGTGGTGGGAAAATATGCCGAGGAAGCTTTGAACGACTTCTCGTGCAGCAAACTATTTATCGGTGTCGATGGAATCGACCTCGATTTCGGGATGACTACCACCGACATGATGGAGGCGAGCCTCAACCGAGTGATGATGCAGACAGCGCAAAAGACCATTGTGCTTGCCGACTCGTCGAAATTCGGTCGTCGCGGCTTCAGCAAGATTGCCGACATGGAGGAAATCGACCATATAATCACCGACTCGCATGTGCAGCCGACGATAGCCAAGCGCATAGAGGAGATGGGCATCGAGTTGACAATAGTGGATGTGCCTACCCATATATAGCCGCCGCACCTGTCCCGAACCTTGCAAATCAAGACTATAACCATAACCCTTATAACAAAATTTATGAAGAACTTATTATTAGTTGTATTTGTTCTCGCAACAATCGCCGCGTTTGCCGTGGCGTGCGGGACATCGAAAAAACAGTCGGAGCAAACCGACAGCACAGCATCAACAGTCAATCACCCCGAATGGTCGCGCAATGCCGTGATTTATGAGGTGAACATGCGCCAATACACCCCCGAAGGCACCTTCAAGGCTTTTGAAGCCTATTTGCCGCAACTCAAGGAATTGGGCGTGGATATCTTGTGGTTTATGCCCATCCATCCCATTTCGGAACTCAACCGCAAAGGGGAACTTGGCAGCTACTATGCCGTGAAAGACTATAAGGCTGTGAATCCCGAATATGGCACACTCGACGATTTCAAGTCGATTGTGGATAAAGCCCACTCGCTGGGGATGAAAGTGATTCTCGACTGGGTTCCCAACCACAGCGGTTGCGACAACGCATGGGTAACCGAGCACCCCGACTGGTATGTAACCGACTCACTCGGCAAGATGTACGGACCCTACGACTGGACCGATGTGTATAAATTTGACTACAGCAACAAAGAGATGCGCGCCGGCATGATTGACGCGTTGCAATATTGGGTGCGCGACCTCGACATCGACGGCTACCGCTGCGATGTTGCCGGTGAAGTGCCCACCGACTTCTGGGAAGAGGCTCGCCCGGCTCTCGATTCCATCAAGCCGGTGTTTATGCTCGCCGAAGCCGACAAGGCCGAACTTGCCAAGAACGCATTCGACATGCTCTACAACTGGCCTCTCAAGGATGTAATCAACCGCATCTCGGCAAGCGCCGGCAGCAACCGCCACGCCATTGCCAAGAAAGCCGAAATGAAGCCCGCCAACGCCCTCACAATCGACACCCTCATGCAGCGCGAGGCTACCGAATATCCCGGCGGACTCTATTTCATGAACATGATTACCAACCATGACGAAAACTCATGGGACAACACCGAGCACGAGCGCCTCGGAGATGCCGTTGAGGCTTATGCTGTGCTCACCTACACCCTCCCGGGCATGCCGCTCATCTACACCGGACAGGAAGTGGGCTTCAACCACATGTTTGAATTCTTTATCAAAGACCCGGTTACCCCCGACTGGACCAAGAATGCCACATTTGAATTCTACAAGAAACTCAATGCCCTGAAACACAACACCACCGCTCTCAATGCCGGCAATGGCGCCGAAATGGTGAGATACCCTACATCCAACGAGATGACTTATGTGTTCTCTCGCACAGATGAGAATGGCGGTGTGTATGCCTTGTTCAACTTCTCGGGCGAAGAGGCTGCGCTTGAATACACCGGCGAGGCTCCCCAAGCCGACATTAAACTCGTGAACTATTTCACAGGCGAGGAAGAGGCACTCCCGGCAACTCTCCCTGCATGGGGCTACCGCCTCTACACAGTGGCAAAATAGCATCCACACATATATTTATTATATATAAGGAGCGGGCCTTGCGTGGTCCGCTCCTTCGCTTTCAAGGGCATCCATCTGTTTCAAGAGATTCCTTAGTGCCTTTTGTGATGGGGATTTAAGGGCTTGCTTTTTCCCGAATACCAGTACCAGTGGTGCATGATGTGAGGCAAAAGCAAAAAGATGGCAATAAAGCCTAATTTGCCATGCCATCCGCCTAAGCCAGTGTGTCCGCACGAAATCCACATCGGAACACACACCAGTCCGGTGAGGAAGGTGAGGAAGAAAAACAGAGCGGTGAGTTTGAAGCCAATCGAATGGTGCCTGACGATTCTGTTCCACCATTCTCCCAATTTGCGCCAATGCAGCCATAAGTGCCACAACACCAACTCCATAAAGCAGACGCCCAAAACAATGTGGATTAGAGTGAACACGCTACATTCAATTCCGTGTAGAGATGAGCCGTGCAGGCACTCGAGTAGTATGCCGCTTGCCAATACTATCACCGTGAGAGCCAGCAGACACCAGCTGCACACCTTAAATTGATTCTTTTTTGTCATATATCCAAATATTTTTCTTAGTTGTAAATACAGCAGCAAAATTATCTGTTTTTTATGTAAAAAACATTCTGTATTTTTGCAGTTAAATTCTGAATATATGCACAATGTGAAAAAGAGGGCAATCCGCTATCAGTTGGTGGAACACCAATTGCGATTGGGCGATGCTTCCATCCATCAAGTTGGCGACCCAAGAGAGAAATATGGCAAGGAATACCACTATCACAACACTTTAGAGGTGATAACCATTAAGCAGGGATGGATTCACGGGCTGGTGGGCGGCATTATCGGCACAATCACCGAAGGGATGATTGTGGTGGTGGGCAACGATGTGCCGCACTGTGTGCTGCAGGCATCACACAACTGCAAGGCAGTGCTGGTGCATATTCCGTCGGAATTGCTTAAGTGGGACGAGGAGCGATTTCCCGAACTCTCGCATGGCATCAACTATATCAGAAACAGCAAATCGGGTATCTTGTATAACGAAGCTCGATTGGCGCGCACCGTGGCAATGCTTGCAAGCAAGATAGCCTCGGCTGAAGGATTCTTGCGCATATCGCTGATGATGCGTTTGCTCCACATCTTGAGCACCACCACTCCGACCTCTACACTATTGGCGGAGCAGCACCATGTGAATGTGAGCAAAGAAACAGAATCGGCTATCGATAGAGCATATCGATATGTCTATGAGCATTATTTGCAGGAATTTTCGCTGCAAGAGATAGCGTCGTATGCCGGGATGAATGCTTCGGCGCTGTGCCGCTCATTTAAAAATCAAGCGGCTCCACGATTATACAATTTTGCAATAGGCTGCGCTTGGAATATGCTTGCAATTTGCTGCTCACCACCAATATGACCACCCACCAAATCGCCTACCAATCGGGCTTCAACAGTTATGCACACTTCTCAACCCTATTCAAAACACACACGCATCTCACCCCCACTCAATACCGCACCGGCAATCCCGCCAAATAGAGCCATTCCTTGGTGAGCCGG
>SFER01000048.1 GCA_004557195.1 Bacteroidales bacterium
CGCCATTCGAGATCGCCGACGACACACACAATCACCATGTCTTTATCCACGGTAACAGTGGAGAACTTCATGAGTTCATCGACAATAGCATCGAGATTTTTGTCGTTGTCGATAGTAACCGACACACCCACCTCGGATGTTACAATCATATCCACAGGTGTTTTGTATTTATCAAACACCTTGAACACATTGAGGTAGAAATCGTAGGCAAGAAGCATCCGCGCACTTTTTATCTTGATGGCAGTGATGTTGTCCTTGGCAGCTACAGCCTTGATTTCGCCTTTCGAGGGGTTGTTGTCGATCAGCGTACCGCGAGCCTCGGGTTGAAGGGTGTTGAGGAGGCGCACCGGAATGTTATGGAGTTTGGCGGGGAGCACACAAGTGGGGTGAAGAATCTTGGCACCGAAATACGCAAGTTCAGCCGCTTCCTCAAAGTGGAGATGCTCCACCGGTCGTGTGCCATCGACAAAACGCGGGTCGTTGTTGTGCATCCCGTCGATATCGGTCCAAATTTGGATTTCCTCGGCTTCGACCGCCGCACCGATGAGCGAAGCGGTGTAGTCACTACCGCCGCGATGGAGATTATCCACCTCGCCTCGATGATTGCGGCAGATATATCCCTCGGTGATGTACAAATCCACATCGGGATATTTTGCCATAAGAGCTGCAAGACGTTGCTTGATATATGGCATATCCGGTTCATCCTTGGCGTCGGTTCTCACATATTCAAGTGCCGGGAGCACTTCGCTGTTATAGCCGTTCATGTGCAAATAGATGTTCATCATCGCTGTGGACATCAATTCGCCTTGCGAAAGGATTTCCTTCTCATCCACTTCTGTGAAATCGGGTTTTACAAACTGCCTCATGTAGTTGAAACAGCCTCTCACTTCCACAATCGCCTTCTGTCGAAACTCCTCGACATCAAAAAGACTGTCAATCGTGGAGTTGTATTTCACCTCCAGGGCATTGATGGTCTCCAACGCACCTGCCGCATTACCTTTATAGAGGTAATCGGATATTTCCACCAGGGTATTGGTAGTTCCCGACATAGCCGACAACACCACCACATTGCAACCTTTGCCGGTTACGAGTTTCGCTACATTCTTTATTCTCTCGGCACTTCCCACCGAAGTACCGCCAAATTTCATTACCTTCATACAAGAACAATTATTCGGGTTCAACGACCTTTTTATCTTCACATTTAATCACTCTCCCGGGGAACTCCTCGACAAGATTTATGTTATGTGTAGCCATAATCACTGCGGTGCCTTTTTCCGCTATACCACGCAGCAACAACACAATCTGATGTCCGGTTTCGGGGTCGAGATTGCCGGTTGGCTCATCGGCAAGAATGAGTTTGGGCTTGTTGAGTATCGAGCGGGCTATAACGACACGTTGCTGCTCTCCTCCCGACAATTCGTGTGGCATCTTGTAGGACTTATTCTCCATTTCCACTTGCTTGAGCACTTCGTCGATGCGCTCTTGCATCTCCTCCTTGTCTTTCCAACCTGTAGCTTTGAGCACAAACAACAGATTGTCGGCAACGGAGCGGTCGGTGAGAAGTTGAAAGTCTTGAAAAACCACACCGATTTTCCTACGGAGCATCGGCACATCGCGACGGCGTATCTCGGCGAGGTCGTAATCAAACACCTTTGCTTCGCCGCTTTCAATAGGAATTTCGGCATACATTGTCTTGATGAGACTGCTCTTGCCACTGCCAACTTTGCCTATTAGATACACAAACTCCCCTTCCTCAACCGAAAGATTTACATTCTTGAGGACTGTGAGTTCCTGACGGAGAATCTCCACGTCGCGATATTCAATTACTTTTGCCATGTCCGTAAAAACTTTTTATCAACCTTTGTGTCTTTTCTGCAATTCTGCTGCGAGTTCCTCGATGCGGTGTCCTTTTGAAGTGAGGAGCACTATGAGGTGGTAAATAAGATCGGAAGCCTCATAGATGAGACGGTCATCGGTGCCGTTGGTGGCCTCGATTACTGTTTCAACTGCCTCCTCGCCCACTTTTTGAGCCATTCTGTTCACCCCGCTATTGAAAAGCGATGTGGTATAAGATTTCTCGGGCATCTCCTCGTGGCGTTTGCAGATAAAATCTTGGAGATACGAGAGAAATTCGATGCCCATTTCGTTGCTATCGCAAAAGCAAGTGGCGCTGCCGGTGTGGCACACGGGACCCTCCGGGATAGCCTTAATGAGCAATGTGTCGTGGTCGCAGTCTTCGGCGATGCTCACCACGTTAAGGAAATTGCCACTCTCCTCCCCTTTTGTCCACAAGCGGTTGCGAGTGCGGCTATAGAATGTAACCTTATTCAATTCAAGAGTTTTTTCGTATGCCTCTTTGTTCATGAATCCGAGCATCAACACATTCTTGGTGCGTGCGTCTTGAATAATGGCAGGCAACAAACCATTCATTTTTTCAAAATCCAATGCCATTGTTGTTATCTTACGTTTATATTGTTTTCTTTCAAAAATTTCTTGAGTTGCGGAATCTGAATCTCGCCGAAATGGAACACACTGGCAGCGAGCGCAGCATCGGCATACCGGAACGCATCGACAAAATGCTGCATTGTTCCACAACCACCCGATGCAATAACCGGGATAGAAACAAAAGTCTGCAACTTTTTGAGAGCATCGAGTGCGAAGCCCTCTTTCACGCCGTCATGGTCCATGCTGGTGAAAAGAATCTCTCCGGCGCCGCGATCTTCAGCCTCTTTAGCCCAAGAATAGAGTTTTTTTGCGGTGGGGACACGTCCGCCGTTGAGATAGCAACGCCATTCGCCATCGCGACAACTTGCATCAATTGCCACGACACACACTTGGCTACCGAATGCCTTCGCAATTTCGGTAATCAACTCGGGGCGACGTATTGCCGATGAATTTATCGACACCTTATCGGCTCCTGCATTGAGGAGCATACCCACATCCTCAACGCTTCCGATTCCACCTCCTACGGTGAACGGAATACTGATATTTTCGGCAACTCGACGCACTACATCGACAAATGTCTTGCGGCGCTCGTGCGAGGCGTTGATATCGAGAAACACGAGTTCATCGGCTCCGGCATCGCTGTAGATCCGAGCCAATTCCACCGGGTTGCCCGCCTCCTTGAGATGGAGAAATCGCATTCCTTTCACGGTGGTGCCGTCAAGCACATCCAAACAAGGTATTATTCTTTTTGCTAACATTTTCTCAATAGATTATGTTTCTCTATATCGGCAAGGGTGATGCGCCCCTCGTAGATAGCCTTGCCCACTATCACTTCGGGGATATTAATTTCACCAAGAGCTTCGATGTCGCCCATGCCGCTCACTCCGCCACTTGCAATAAGATACACATCGGGGATCTCTTCGAGGATTTTGCGATAACTTTCGAGCGACGGACCGGAAAGCATCCCGTCGCACTCGGTGTCGGTGCTTATCACTTTCTTGATTCCGAGTTCGGTGTATCGACGAATGAATGGCACGATTTCGAGTTGGCTTGTCTCGCGCCAACCCATGGTTACAATCTTGCCATGATTGGCATCGGCACCGAGAATCACCCTCTCGCTGCCGAAAGCCTTTATCCAATGCTCGAAAAGCATAGGATTTTTCACTGCAATACTGCCACCGGTAATCATTTTGGCACCGCTCTCAAATGCGATTCTCACATCTTCATCGCTCTTGAGTCCGCCACCGAAATCGATTGTCAACGGAGTGTGGGTGGCTATCATCTCAAGAATGCGATAATTCACGATGTGTTGCGAGGCGGCACCATCCAAATCCACAAGGTGCAAACGCTTGCAACCCACATCGGCAAAGCGGCGCGCCACTTCGAGCGGGTTGTCGTTATACACCTTCTTTTGGTCGTAATCACCACGCGAAAGTCGAACACATTTGCCGCCTATTATATCTATTGCAGGGATAATTTCAATCATTATAAAGCCAAAAATTGTTTTAACACAGCCTCGCCGACACTACCACTCTTCTCGGGGTGGAATTGTGTAGCATAGAAATTGTCTCGTTGAAGCGAGGCGCTGAATTTTGTTATATAGTCGGTTGTGGCAACCGTGTGGCTGCACAATTCGGCATAATAACTATGCACATAATAAACATAGGCATCTTCAAAGCTTTCGGAAAGCCAGCAGTCGCCAAGGCGCTGAATGGTATTCCACCCCATGTGCGGAATTTTCATCTCCCGGCACGCGGAATTGTCGAAACGGCGCACCACAGTGTCGAAAATGCCGATTCCATCCACATTTCCCTCTTCGGAATGTCGGCACATCACTTGAAGTCCGATGCAAATTCCGAGCAACGGCGATTTCACACTCTTTATTACCTCGTCAAGGCCTTTCTCTCGCAAATACGACATTGCGGTAGATGCCTCTCCCACACCGGGGAAAATCACTTTGTCGGCAGTGAGTATAGTGTCGCGGTCGTCGGTGAGGACACATTCAGCCCCCACTCTGCGCAATGCGCATAGCACCGAAAACACGTTACCTGCATTATATTTTATTACAGCAATCATTTTCTTTTTTTATCAACTTGCAAAGATAATGCAAACAAACCCGGTTTCAAAGCAAAAATCAATTTTTCTTGCTTCAACCGCAATGAATTGGCACTAAAAAAGGGAGTGTCGGCATAATCGACACTCCCTTTATAGACTTTGGATATAAATTTTATTTGAAATCTTCCGGGTAGGTAATGTGGTTGAATGTCTGGCCTCCGGCAATGCGAATCCATGTGCGGAAACTGCGCTCACCCTCGGTGAGTTCGATAATTCTTGCGCCATTTCCACCGGGGATGTTGTTATACACGGTGCCACCACCGGTGTAGCGACCATAACACAAAGCGATGCTACGCCAGTTTACCAGGTAGTCGTTGATGTGGTCGTGCCCTACAAATGTTCCGAGGATATCACCCTTGCTGCGCATAGCGGCAAAAAGACCGGAATTGATTTTCGGTGCACAAGCTGCTTCGCCACGATAGCCCACAAACTTGCTGTTAACATCGGCGCAAGCCTCGTTATATTCGGGGAGCGGGATGTGGAAGAATGCAAGCGATGTGAGCGGCGTGCCCGAGTTTGCCGCAGTGAATCGGTCGCTGTTATCGGCATACCATTGTATTTGGTCGAGATTTATCCAGGCGTAATGCTTGAGTTCCTCGATTGAAGTGTAGGAATGAGAGTCGAAGAAATAGAGCACAACATCATCTTTCTTACCATCACTTGTCTTGATAGGGAGGATGTAGTTGGTAACACCGCTCACTCCGGGGGTGGTAGTGGAAAGATTGCCGGGGAGAGACTTCATGAGTTCGAGGAGTTGCTCTCTTGTCATTCCCTGTTCATCGTCGTGATTGCCAAATGTCACTGCAAATGGCAAGTTTCTTTTCAACACCGGCTCAAGAGCCTTAAGAAAACCTTCGCGAGCAGGCGGTCCAAACACGAGGTCGCCGGTGTAAATCACCAAATCGGGCTTTTCGGCATCGAGCACCTCATTCATGCGCTCTCCGGCGATATCCGAAGCGGGATTTCCTGCAATCCAGTGGACGTCGGTAAATTGTACGATTTTGAATTTCTTGTCTGAATTAAATTTTAGCACACTGTTTTGCGCATAACACATTGCCGAGCAAAACAAAAGAGCCAATACTGAAAGGTAACGTAATTTTTTCATGTCGCATTAAAGTTTGTATGCAAATATACAAATCTTTGTCGCATTACACAAATGTTTTAAAAATATTTCACGCAAAAAGATTGTCAAAAATACGTAATTTGCATTTAATATTGCGATTATTTTTTGTACATTTGCATTCACAAAAAACTTATACAATAAACCTAAAACTGAAAACTTAAATTCACTTATGAACAAATTCATTAAAAAATCACTGATTATGGCTTCGGCAGCACTATCTCCGATACTTGCTTCAGCAACATCAATCGATGATGTCTATAACAATTACCCTGTAAATGAGGGTATGACCGACGAAGTGGTGGTCAAAGGCGACAAAACCTGTTTTGAATTGTGGTCGCCAAAAGCCGACGCTGTAAAAGTGCATATCTATTGCGATGGCATCAACGGCAAGCCCGAAAAATGTGTGGATATGTCGCTCGATGCCGCTACCGGAACATGGCACGCCTCTCTCGACGGTGCCCTCTACAACAAATTCTACACTTTCTCGGTGAAATTCAACGGCAAATGGCTCGATGAGACTCCGGGAATTTGGGCAAAAGCGGTTGGCGTTAACGGTAAACGCGCTGCAATCATCGACTTCTCGAAAACAAATCCTTGCGGCTGGGAAAACGATAAGGGTCCGGAGGTGAAGGCAATCAACGATGTGATTCTTTATGAAATGCACCACCGCGACTTCTCGGTACACCACAACTCCGGCATTGCAAACAAAGGCAAATTCATCGCTTTACTCGAGAATGGCACTCTCTCGCTCAACGGTGTTCCCACCGGCATCGACCACCTCAAAGAATTGGGTGTTACCCACGTGCACATCCTCCCATCGTTTGACTACAATAGTGTCGATGAGACTCAAATCCCATCCAACACCTACAACTGGGGTTATGACCCGGTGAACTACAACGTGCCGGAAGGCTCCTACAGCACAAATCCTTCCAACCCCTACACCCGCATCCGCGAAATGAAACAAATGGTGCAAGCACTCCACAACGCAGGTCTCGGAATTGTGATGGATGTTGTTTATAACCACACCGCAGAAGGCGACGGCTCGAATTTCTCTCTCACTGCTCCAGGATACTTCTATCGCCACCGCGAAGACGGCTCTTATTCCGATGCTTCGGGCTGCGGTAACGAAACTGCAAGCGAGCGCACTATGATGCGAAATTTCATCGTAAATTCGGTTAAATACTGGGCTGAAGAATACCACATCGATGGTTTCCGTTTCGACCTCATGGCTATCCACGACATCACCACTATGAATTTGGTGGCTGAAACACTGAAGAAGGTGAACCCATCGAGCTTCGTTTATGGTGAAGGCTGGACTGCCGGCGACTCCCCTCTCCCGGTTGACCAACGTGCGCTCAAAGAGAGTGTTGCCAAGATGAATGGCATTGCAGTGTTCAGCGACGACATTCGCGATGGCATCAAGGGGCACTACAGCAGAGCCGAGGATTGCGGATTTGCAACCGGAAAAGTCGGACTTGAGGAGACCGTTAAGAAAGGTATCGTGGCTGCAACCGCCCATCCACAAGTGGATTACAGCAAATGCAACAATTCTACATTCCCCTATGCAAAATCGCCGAGCGAGGTGATTAACTACGTTTCCTGCCACGACGACCTCACCCTCGTGGACAAACTCGCCATCTCGATGAAAGGCGCAAGTGAAGACCTACGTCTCCGCGCCGACAAGTTGTCGCAAACAATCGTGTTCACATCGCAAGGCACCCCATTCATATTTGCCGGCGAGGAGGTTTTCCGCAACAAGAAAGGCGTTCACAACTCCTACAAATCGCCCGACTCTATCAATGCCATCGATTGGAACCAAAAGTTGAAATATGCCGACCTCTTCAACTACTACAAATCGCTCATCTCTCTCCGCAAGGCTCACCCGGCATTCCGCATGACTTCAAGCGAGGATGTAGCTAAGCATTTGGTATTCGACAAGGTGAAAACTCCGCTTCTCATCTCCTATTCGCTTAAAGACAATGCCAACGGCGACTCATGGAAAGAAATCAAGGTGATTTTCAACGGTTCTCCCGAGGCTCAAACCATCAAAATCAAGAAAGGCAATTGGACAATTGTTGCCCAAGATGGAAAAATCGACCTCGAAGGTATTGAAACATTCAAGGGTGGCGAAATCACAATCCCCGGCACTTCGGCAACCATCCTATACATCAAATAATCAACTAATACTTAACAACAAGGGGTTGGACACATAGTCTGCCCCTTTTTATTGACACATTTAATTATTTTTCACCTTATCGGATGCGCTCAAATCGATTATTATCAATAAATTTGCCAAATTGAGAAAATAATAGTATTATGAAAATCATCAACATCTTTATCTTCTGCTCTTTGGCTCTTGCGTGCAACGCGCAAAGCTTCAGTGTGGATAACATTTATTACACAATGCTCGAAAACGGCACATGCCAAGTCGTTAAGGGCGAAAACACCTATACCGGGGAGGTTGTAGTTCCCGCTACCGTTAAATATCAGGATAAAAACATACGAGTATCTTCAATCGATGGCGAAGCATTCAAAGGCTCGGAAATAACAATAATTGAAATTCCCGAATCGGTGGAGGAAATCGGCAAATACGCTTTTAGCGACTGCCTCCATCTTTCGGAAGCCTACCTGCCATACACTCTCGGCAAAATCGACGAATGTCTTTTCTCGGGAGACATATCGTTGAGCATTGTGGAAATGCCCGATTTCGCCACTTCTATCGAAAGAGAGGCATTCCGAGGATGCTCTTCGCTTAAAAGTATCGCAATCCCGGCAATGATAAAGGCCATTGAGATAAACGCATTTGCCGCTTGTACGGCTTTGGAGAGTGTTACATTTGGGAACTCCGTTGAAAGCATCGGTTATTACAGTTTCGATGGCTGCACTTCGCTCAAGACCTTGGAAATACCAAAATCGGTTACAGGCATTGCCGGAGGGGCTTTCAACAGATGTAGTTCTCTAAAAAAAGTTGTAGTGCCGGAATCGGTAAAGACTATGGGAACAGACGTGTTTGCCTTCTGCACAGCCCTTGAGGAAGCCTCTTTGCCTTCGTCACTCGCCTACATCGCAGCCCGGTTATTCAAAGGCTGCACTGCCCTATCCGTGGTAACTATTGGCAATGCGGTTGAGAACATCGACGGGGATGTATTCAGTGGCTGCAACAATCTCACCACATTCAACTGCATGACTGCCACTCCGCCTGCTTGCGGCAAGGCATTTGATGCCACGATGCTCGAAAACTGCACTCTATACATTCCATCAGGCTCTCTCGAAGCATACAAAGTTGCAGATTACTGGAAAGACTTCAAAAAAATCGAGGAGAAAGATTTCGCAAGCGTTGAAAATGCCGAGCGCGACAATGTCTCTATCTCCGCAAGTGGCCGCACAATCACTATCGCTGGCGCCGACACCGGAACAGTAGTGGAAATCTACACTGCCGATGGAAGAATTGTGGCAAAAACCACATACCACACCATCGAAATGCCGGGCAGTGGAGTGTATTTGGTAAAGGTTGATAATCAATGTATTAAAATAGTAATTTAGCCATGTAACAAGATGTCGCAAGCGTTGTACATCATATTGATGATAGCCTACTTAATCACTGTGATTGGAATCATAGTGGTGGTGGTGTCGGAGAACCGCAACCCGCTCAAATCTCTCGCATGGGTAACGGTGTTGCTGTTCCTTCCGTTAGTAGGTATTGTGCTATACATCTTCTTTGGCAGGAATTTAAAAAGCCGACAACTTATCTCGCGACGCAACAAACGCAAACTTCTAAACAAAGAGGATTTCAAGCAAATCGACATCAATTCACTCCCGCTGAGCGATGAAAGTAAGCAAGAGATAAAACTTGCCAAATCGCTCACCGGTGCCATTTATTTTCCCGGCAACCAAATCGATATTTTCACCGATGGTGAGAGTAAATTCAAAGCGCTGCTCAACGACATCGACAACGCCACGACATTTATCAATCTCCAATACTACATCTTTGAGAATGACAAAATAGGCTGCACCATCGCAGAGCACCTCATAGCCAAAGCAAAGGCGGGGGTGCATGTGAGGGTGATTTATGACCATGTGGGGTGCTTCGGCGTGAAAAACAAGTTTTATAAGAAGATGCTTGATGCCGGCATCGAAATAGGTCCGTTCCTCAAAGTTACATTCCCGCAATTTGCAAGCCGCCTCAATTGGCGCAACCACCGCAAGGTGGTCATTATCGATGGGCATATCGGCTATATCGGCGGAATGAACATCGCCGACCGCTATGTGTCGGGCAACAGACTCGGTCCTTGGCGAGACACCCACTTGCGCATTTGCGGTCCCGCTGTCGGTGGCATCGAATACTCCTTTGCCATCGATTGGAACTTCATGGGACGGCAGCTGATTACCGACCGCACACGCAAATTCGACATCACACCGCAGCAGCCTGCCGGAGTGCAGATTGTAACAAGCGGACCGATGGGCACATGGGGAAATATCTCCTTTATTTTCCTCAAAGCAATATCGAATGCCAAGAAGTTTGTGTATCTGCAGACTCCTTATTTCCTCCCCACCGAAAGCCTCCTCAAGGCATTGCAAGCTGCAGCACTTGCAAAAGTGGATGTGAGGATTATGATACCTCGTAAATCCGACTCTAAAACGCTCACCTATGCGTCGTTCTCCTATATCAAAGAATGTCTCAAGGCGGGCATCAAGTTTTACCTTTACGATGGCGGAATGTTGCACGCCAAAACCATCATTATCGATGAGGAATTCTGCACTACAGGCAGCTCCAACTTTGATTTCCGCAGTTTTGAGCACAATTTCGAGGTGAACGCTTTCATCTACAGCAAAGAGGTAAACCGCAAAATGCTTGAGCAGTTCAACAAAGACCAAGAGCAATGCACCAGGGTGATAGGCAACTCCTGGAGACATCGCCCGCTGCTTCAACGAATAGCGGAATCCACAACACGGCTTATGAGCCCTATCCTTTAATCTATAAAATCCCATAAAATGACGTAATATTTAGGCGCCGAGATGTTTTTTTGTCCCGGTGCTTGATTTTTAGGCAAATAATTTTGCAGTTTCAAAAATCTGTCGTACCTTTGTATTACGTCTTAATGTAATATATAAACATTATGGCACATCCTGATTGGGCAGTAAAATTCCGTCGCCCCGGAACTGAACTTCGTCGAGTTAATGATTCGCTCTACAAACTGTATGAGTGTTCGAGTGTTTATGATAAGGAGAAAAAACGAGCCCGCAAGATTACGGGCAAGTACCTGGGTTCCATAACCGAAGCCGGAGGCTTTAAAGAGTCGCGCAAACGGATAATGGAGCGTGAGATTGCGGAGCTTAGAGAAGGTAAGCCGGCAAAGATAGCGGAGCCGAGAATCGGTGAAGTAAAGGAGCTTGGGCTCTCGGATTATATTCTCAAAGAGCAGGGCGACTGCATAAGCCGTCTCAAACAGCTATTTCCCGAGGATTGGTCGCAGATTATAGCTTTGGCATACTGCAGGTTGCGCTTTCAGTCGCCGATGCGTCGAGTAGCAGGAGATTTTGCCGACAGTTATCTGTCGAAGGTGATAGGCGAAAGAGGCTTATCAGCCAATGCGTTATCCGGATTTCTTCATGATTTGGGCACTCGGCGAGACAAGATTACCGAGTTTATGCGCGGATATATTGACCCTCAAGACAATATTATCTTTGACGGCACCGACCAGCTTTCGTCGTCTCGCTGCATGGACTATCCGCAGCTTACCAAGACCAAGCGGGGCACGTTTGACACTGCGGTAAATATCATGTGGATATTCAACTGCGCCAAGCACTTGCCGGTTTATTACCGTCTGATGCCGGGCAGCATAAAGGATGTCAGAGCATTCAAGGTGTGTCTCGCTGATTCCGACATACGCGATGGTGTTGCCATTATTGACAAAGGCTTCCAGTCGGCCTCCAACATAGCGCAGCTCGACGAACTTGGGATAAAGTTCACCATGTCGCTGAAGCGCTCCACAAAAGGTCTTGATTACACCATATTTGCCTCACGGACCAACGACGGCGCTGATGGAGCTTTTCTATATCATAAAAGGCCTATATGGTGGAAACGCTTCGAGATAGAAGGCCACGAGGTGTTCCTCTACCTTGACGAATCGCACCGCAGCGATGAGTCGGAAGACTACATGCGCCGAGTTTTCGACCCGGAAATGGAAGAATATACAATGGAAGGCTATAAGGCTAAATCGCTGCAGTTCGGGACGTTGGCTCTAATGTCAACATC